>JBFLXB010000002.1:169301-173097 GCA_040757335.1 Nitrospirota bacterium
GGGCGCCGGGCTTTGGCTTTACGGTGACGCCCGCGGGCCTGGTGGACTATGCGCCGGCGTTGGACGGGGTGTTGAGCGGGCGGGGGACCGCCACGCTGACCGTCAATGGCGCGGCGATCGAGGTGGCCGCGCGGGCGCTGTCAGTGGCGACGTTCGGGCTGGACGCGCTGGGCACGGCGAGCTTTCCCACGAACACGCTCCAGACGTTTCAGTTGGCGCCGGGGAGCTACGGGTTCTGCACCACGATCTGCGGGGCGCCGGGCTTTGGCTTTACGGTGACGCCGGGCGGGACCGTGGACTACGCCACGACGCTGGACGGGGTGTTGAGCGGCCGGGGGACCGCCACGCTGACTGTCACCGGCGCAACGATCAGCATTGATGCGCGGGCGCTGTCGGCCGTGACGTTTGGGATTTCCGGGTTGACGCCGACGTTTCCCGCGACCACGGTCCAGCCCTTCCAGTTGGCCCCGGGGAGCTATGGGTTCTGCTTTACGATCTGCGGGGCGCCGGGCTTTGCCTTCACGGTCCGGGCCGACGGTATGGTGGACTATGCCACGGCGCTGGACGGGGTGTTGAGCGGGCGCGGGACCTCCACGCTGACTGTGGGTGGCGCCCAAATTATTATCAATGCGCAGGCGCTTACAGTCGTGACGTTTGGGCTGTCCGGGCTGACGGCGACCTTTCCCACGATCCCCCCCCAGCCCTTCCAGTTGCCGCCGGGGAGCTACGGATTTTGCTACACACTTTGCGGGGCGCCGGGTTTTGCCTTCACGGTGACGCCCGCGGGCACGGTGGACTATGCTGCGGCGCTGGATGGGGTGTTGAGCGGCCGAGGGACCGCCACGCTGACCGTCATACCGAAGGCGGATCTGGCGGTTCGCATCATCGATGCCCCTGACCCGGTCGGTCTAGGGGCGGCCCTGACCTACACGATCGTCGTGACCAATCATGGGCCGGAGGCCGTTCGTGTCGTTCAGTTGGTCGATCGACTCGACAGCACCCTGAGGTTCCTCTCAGCCACGCCGCCCGAGGCAGGAGGAACCTGCCCGCCGCTGCCTGGGAGTACCGGAGTGACTGGTGAAGAAAAATGTTGGCTCTTGGGGTCGCTGGGGGTTGGGGCCAGTACGACCGTGGAGATCAACGTGCAGCCGACCCTGGATGGCGTCGTGGCCAACCTGGCCGCAGTGCAGGCGCAGGCATTCGATCCCGAGCCGTCCAACAATACGAGCAGCGTGACCACGCTCGTCGACGGCACGCCGCCGCTGCTGAGCGACATCCCGGCCGACCAGACGCTCTTGACCCCATCCGCAACCGGCATGATAGTCACTTATACCCAGCCAACCGCCACGGACAACGTCGGAGTGGCATCACTGACCTGCAGCCCGCCTTCCGGGAGCCGTTTCCTCGGCCCAACCACCGTGACCTGCACGGCGACCGATACCGTTGGCAACAGCAGTGGCGCGAGCTTCACGATCACGGTGCTGACCGATATCGACGGAGACGGCATAGCGGACGTGGCCGACCCATGCCCCGCTGATCCAACCAACGCCTGTGACCCCAACGGCTCGACCGCCGCGATGGTGGATGCCGAAAGCGGCGGCACCCTGACCACGCCGGATGGCACGGTTTCTGTCACGATCCCCCCGGGCGCGTTGGCTCAAGACACGACGCTCTCGATCACGGATTCCGGTACCACGTTCGAGCTGACCACCAGTCTCGGCCAGGCGTTGGGAATTTACGGGTTGGAGATTCAGCCCGAAGGGACCACCTTTAGCACACCCATTACGCTGGTCTTCACCTGGCCGGATGCCAACAGTGATGGGATCGTGGATGGCACCAATATCCGCGAGGAGAATCTGCGGATCACGAAGGACAACGTCGCGATCACCGGGAAGTGTAAAGACGAGCCGGGATGCGATGCGAACGCCAACACGTTCCGGGTCACGGTCTCCAGCCTCAGCGTCTTTGTGCTGAGCGGGCCGCTCGATACCGATGGAGACGGTTTCTTCGATAACTTCGACGGCCAGGTAGATGCCTGCCCGACAGAAAATTCCACGGGGTTTGACGCGGATCAGAACGGCTGCATCGATACGTTCAGCGGGTTGGCCACGGTGGTGACCACCTTGGTCGCGTCAGAGGTCGTCGCCCCGGAGCTTCAGAATAGTCTGCTGTCGAAGATCGACAACGCACAGTCGTCGTCCAGCAAAGAGAACATCTGTGCGGCGGTCAATGAGCTGGGGGCGTTCAAGAACCAGATCGCGGCCCAAAAGGGCAAGAAGATTTCCGACACGGCCGCCGTGCTGCTGACCCAATACGCGAACAATATCGTAGCCAAGCTGCTCGGACAGCTTCCGGCTGACGAAGGATGCTGATCCCGTTGCAGGGACAGGGGTCTCCGAATCCGAATGGGAAAAGCTGTCAATGAGGGAATGGAAGGCGGAGCTGAAACCATGACAGTGGGACGTGGAAGCCGGTTAGACGAAAAGCTGGGCTGGTTCACCGGTGAACCGGTTTGCGGGTGGGCGAGGCCATCTCCGCAGGATATTCGACTCAGTTTCACCAACAGATCGGCGATCCTGATCAGTTCGCGTTAAGGAGCGAGCTATGGTGACACGTTCGTTGCTGGCACTGTTGATGTCCGGAATGTCCCTCGTGTTCACTCCGACCTCTGTCAACGCCGTCTCGATTTCGGCCCCAATGGCAACGGTCGGTGTCGGCGACACCTTTACCATTCCGATCTCGATTGCCGGGGCCACGGAAGTGACCTCCTGGCAATTCGACCTGGCGTTTGACCCGACCATTGTTCAGGCCAACTCCGTGGCGGAAGGGTCATTCATGTCGGCGTTCGGTCTGACCCTGTTCGGCCCGGGTGTCATCGATAACGGGGCCGGGCTGATCAGCCTTGTCACCAATGCCTACATCGATCTGCCGCCCAATCCGTTCGGCGACGGAGTATTGGCCGATATCGAGTTCACCGCGCTGGCGCCGGGCGTGTCGTCGCTGAGCTTTTCAAACGTATTTCTCAATTTCTCGGACCAAGGCTTCGACATCGCAAATGGTCAGATGGTGAGCGGGAGCCAGACAGTTCCTGAGCCGGCAACCCTGGCACTGCTCGCCAGCGGGCTGGCGCTCTTCGGCACACGACGCCTGGTGAGACTTCGCGGAAAGGAGAAACCACAGTGAAGCACGGATGGTTCGGCACGGTAGGACTCATACTATTGCCATTGGGAATGGTCGCCTTCGGCGCTGTCCCGACTAATGCAGCCACCGCGAATGGGCCGTACTACGCGACCCCCTCGTGGGACCAGAAGCTTCAGTGTGACACCACAGAGACCTGCCCCCGGTTCATCGTTCTGTCGAACTGGAATAATGAGGCAGTCCTGGACCGCGAGACCGGGCTTGTGTGGGAGAGAACCCCGACGGAGGACACGGACGGAGATGGCCGCATAACAAAAGAAGATCGGGTGGGCTGGTACGGAACTCCACTTTATTGCAATGATAAGAATGTGGGCGGGCGTAAGGGGTGGCGGGTTCCTACGATCCAGGAGTTGGCTAGCCTAGTTGATCCGACACAGGAAGCCCCATCTCTTCCTTGGGGTCATCCGTTTTCCCTGGGGTCCACATCGTATTGGTCGGCTACCGTCAACTACTCTAACCCGAATAATTCACGAAACTTGAAACGACAACGCCTCCGCTGTGGTATAAGTGCTGTTGCGGGCAGCAATTTCCCACCTCGGAGGCGTGTCGATGCGAGCGGATGATAGCACACAGGGTGTTCTGTTTCCCAGCCTGGCGG
>JBFLXB010000003.1:0-13418 GCA_040757335.1 Nitrospirota bacterium
CACGGTCCACGGCTCCAGCAACCCCAACAGGTGTCGATACAGCTCGGTGTCGCGCACAGGAGGCCTCCCGGTGAGTGAAGGCCCCCTCTATAGCAGAATTCTCACCCACGGAAAAGCCGGAAGAACCCGAAATTCAAATCGTGGACACCCATGAATCCCTCGAAACCAGCGTTAGCATTGGCTTTGTAGCCTACTGACATCAAATAAGCCGGACACTACTGCGTACTGATAAACATTGAGGAGGCGACATTATGGAACGGTATACGACGCGATCGATCCTCTGGCGTGCGGTTGCGATCGCACTGATCGCGGGCGTCGCCCTCCTATTCTCGAGTCCATCCGGGAATGCCGAGAACGCGTTCGGCAACCCCAAGCGGGGCCAACAGATCTACGAGCGGCTCTGCACCCGCTGCCACGGCGTGAAACTCGACGGCCGCGGGCCCGATGCGCCGTCGCTGCGAAGCGCGCCGGCGGATCTGCAGTCCCTGAGTTCGCGGACCAAGAGCGACTGGGAGTTGCTGATCATCATCAGCTACGGGGTGATGTACACGCCCATGCACGGTTACCGGGATCTGTTGACCGAACAGGACATCAAGGATGTCTTGTCGTTCATCCGCATGGAGGCGCCGTTCAAGCCGCTGGCGTGACGGCGCCCCTCGCGGACGCGACCACGGCCATCTTCGAAGCCTCCATCGCAGCAATGAACCATTGCTGTGTACCGCCTTGACTTCGAAGGAAGCTTCGGTTAAAAACACGTCCTTCCTGTTCCCCTCGGGCAGTGCTTGGTGCGCGGGGGAATCTCCATGAGGACTGGCCCGGCAGGGGCTCCTACGCGTCGTCGCAACGTAGGCTGCCGTCGTCGTAACCACCAGGAGTTGACTCTGCATTCCGTCAAGACCCGTCAACGAAAGAGGCCAGGCCGCTTAGGGATCGTGGAGACTCTGCCTTCGTTTGCGTGTTGAAGAGGGCTGAAGAGCTTGGCATTGTGTTTGCGTGCTGGAGTATGAGTCTTGCTATGCGCGTCACACGCTGGGGTTTTATACAAGAGTCATTCCCGTGCGTTATCTCAGGATTTCTCAGGAGTTACACCATGATGCCCTACATTCAAAGAGATCTTTCTTTGGCTGAGGCTCTTGCTTCAAATTAAAGACAGGTGTCTCTTAATGTGACAGGTAAGGAGAGATGAGCTAAAACGATCAGGGGAATCGCCATGCGATGCGCTGTTCCCGGCTTGATGGAAGTTACCCGATCTTGCTTCGCCCTCATGTTGGTGCAGGCGGCCTTCACCACCTCTTCTACGCAAGCCGAGGAGCGGCACGCAGACGTGCCCGGTCTATCCAGTGATCTCGCACTTCTCCAGTCCGAAAACATAGTCTACTCTGCGTCGAAGCGACTGGAGGCGGTTAACACCACGCCGCTGGCGGTGTCCATCATCACCTCTGATCGGATCGATGCGCTCCCCGCTCGATACGTCCCCCAACTTTTTCGCTTGCTTCCAGGGGTCGACGTGATCCAGATCACCCGCACCGAGTTCACGGTTGGAATCCGCGGGTTTGCCAATGGAAGTAATTTTAGGCCGCGAGATGTCCTTGTGTTGGTCGATGGTCGGACCATTTATGATGACTTTTCCGGCAATATCGAGTGGGAGATCCTCGATTTCTTTCCGCAGGACGTGAGCAAGATTGAAGTGATCCGCGGCGGAGGTTCGGCCATCCACGGCGCGAACGCTGCTCGCGGCGTTATCAACATCATGACGCGGCCGCCCCAGGCTCTTTCACCCGTTGAAAGCGACACCACGGTTGCAAGCCAGTCGGCTTTTCGGCAGCGTCTGGCAACCGGTTTCGCAGTCGGCCCCTACACGCTGGAGTTTTCTGGCGGATTCGATCAGGCCGACCTGTGGAACCGGTTCGAAGGCATGACGTTAGAGGACCCTCAGGGGGAGCGGACGTGGCGCCTGCACGCTGTCGCGGCGCGCCCGCTCGCGGGGGGGGCGGAATTGCGCGCAGGGGGAGGGATCAACCAAGGCCAACTGCTCCAGCACACCACCTCGGGTAGCCTTGCGGACAACCATCAGACCACGGGCCATCTCCAGCTGGAATATGAGCATCCGGCGCTGTCGGTGCGCTCGTTCTGGAACAGCCGCAAGGTGAGTAAGTTTCAAGTCGATTCCGGAGACTTCATTTCCGACAAGTCCGAGGATCTCTATGACCTGGAAGTGGTCCATCGCAGTGCTCACCTCGGCTGGAGTCAGCTGTCCGTGGGAGGGGACGTGCGGCAGTCCGTTGTGAAAGCCTCGGATTTGGCCGTTGATCAGACGAGCCAGTTCAGCGGTGGTGTCTTTGCGGATGAACAGTTCAACGTCACCGACCAGTTCTTGGTCCGCCTTGCCGGAAGGTTGGATTACCACGAAGAAACGAATTGGCAGTTTTCACCACGCGCCGGCCTGACGTATCAGTTCCTTCCGGAACACACACTTCGGGCCTCGATCAGCCTCGGCTATCGTACCCCGACCATTTCAAACACATTTTTTGATTTCCCCCTCGGCCCGAGTTTTCGGCTCGTCGGAAACCCCGATCTAAAATCGGAGGAGTCCCTCTGGTATGAGCTGGGCTACCTCTGGCAGTCGGAATCCAATCTGACACTGGGCCTCGACGGATACTACGTGATTTCCGAAAACCTTATTCGGTCCACGTTCCAACCTCCGACGACGTTCACCTTCATCAATGACCCCGAGGATACGACCGGCGGTGGCGGAGAGTTGTGGGGGGAATATCGCCCTCGGCCCTGGCTGCACGTCATCGCCAATTACTCCTACGCCCGCTTTCGCCGAGGGTCTGAGGACGTTGACCTGACCGCGCCCCATAAGGCCAACGCCGGCATCCTGATCAACCTACCTCAGCGCATGACCGGAGCGGTGACGGTCCACTTTGTAGGTCCGACCTCATCGCCCTTCACATTCGGCGGTGCGCCGCAGGCCACCACGGATGTCGATTCCTATGTCCTCGTCAACACATCGATCGGATACCATTTGACTCCTGCAGTGAACGTGCGGATCGACGCTTTCAACGTGACCAACAACCGCCACCGGGAGATTCCGCCCGTCGGGGAGGAACTGCCGTTCGAGTTGAGCGCCATGCTTCAAGTCAGGATGTAACCGTCCAGCCGCGATAGACGGGAGGCCTGGGTTCAGATGTCCCGATGGCTCCACAACCGCTTCCTGGTTTTCGTTGGAATGATCTCTGCAGCCTTCGGAGGCATTGCCGAGGCCGCGGAACGCCCTTTCGTGGTGCTCGCGAGTTCCCAAATCAAGGCCTATCAAGATGCCGTAACCGGCGTCAGGGAAGGACTGCAAGGACATCGGGTCGTTACCTACAGTCTCGAAGGTAACCCGAACCGGATTCCCTACGTCGTCAACCAAATCTCTTTGCTCTCGCCTAAGGTTGTCATCGCCGTCGGTGGTCTCGCGGTCTTGGCACTCGATTCGCGCTCGGTGGACGCCAAGGTCGTGGCGTGCCTGGCGGTTGACGATGCGCAGGTCCTCGACCCCTCACGGTCTTGGGTGGTGTCCATGTACGCCGCCCCGCGAGAGATATACGCCCGCTTCCAGGAGTTTCTCCCGCACCATCGAATCGGCATCCCTCACCATCCAGAGCGGACAGGGCCGATCCTCCGCCCGATGATGGAGTTCTTCGAACAGACACCGATTCGCCTCGTGCCCATCGTCGTTCGTTCGCCCGGGGATCTTGCAGCCGCGTTGTCTGCGGCGCGAGCCGATATCGACGCCCTTTGGATCGTGCCGGACTCCAGTTTTCTGGACGAGCTCTCGATCAAGTACCTGCTGAGGTATTCGGTGGTCGAGCGGCTTCCGCTGATTGGATACTCCGACTGGTTTGCGCGAAGCGGAGGTCTGTTCTCCTTGATGCCCGACTATCGAGATTTGGGGATCCAGGCCGGGGAACTCGCCAGTCGAATCAACGCGGGGGAACATCCGTCGCATCTCCAGTTCGCGCGGAACGTGAAAACATTCATCAATCTCCGCGTCGCCAAGCAGCTCCGGATTCCCATCAGTCCGTCGCTGGCGGCGTTGGCCAATCGGGTTTATCCGTGATGGCATCAAAGCGTTTGAGAGACGCTCTTCCGACGATCGGGTTTCGTGCTCGTTTTCTGGTTTTGGGCGCCGCTTGGATGATACTGTGCAGGGTGCTGCTCACGGCCTATCTCATTTCGCAGGCAAGGTACGCGTTGCTGGAGATCGCGCTCCAGCACGGTGTGAGCGTCGCCTCCGGCGTCGCCAAGGAGGCGGCCATCTACCTCCACGCGGGAGACGGTGGCGCCCTCGAACAACTCTTACGCGAGGCCAACAAACAGCCCGATGTGATCGCCGCCACCGTGGAACGAGACGGGCGGACTTGGGGACGGGAGATTTCGCGCATCGAGGGCTTCCACCCGCGATGGTTCGGGGGAATGCCCAACGCGTTCGGCGACGCGGCGCGGTTGGTGAAGGCCGATGACCATCGAGCCATCGAAACGCGAACCCCGATCGTCATCCATCAGTCGTCGGACGTCTTGTCCGACCAAACGGCCCCGGGCCTGTCGCTCGAACCGAGAATCGTCGGCCACGCGGTCGTCATCGTGTCGGTCGAGCGGATATTCGCGCAGATGGACGCTCTGGTTGCTCGTTCCATCGGCGTGTGGGCGCTCTTGCTCGGTGCGGGGCTGTTAGCCGGGTGGTTGATCTCGGGGATGATGGTCTCGCCGCTCAAACAGTTGGCTGATAGTGCCCGGGTGTGGACCGGCGGCGTGGATCAGACGCCCTCCGACTCCTCGGCGCTCGCGACCCATCGGGATGAAATCCGATCGCTGTGGGGTTCTCTGACCGCGATGAAACACGCGCTCGATCGGAAAACGCACGAAGTCGCCCGTCTTCAGGGAAGCTTCGACGACGCGGTGCGCCTCCACACGGCCGATCTGCAAGATATGAACCGACGTCTGAGCGACATCATTGCTCTCAAGAACGACCTCCTGCTCCAGGTATCTCATGAGGTCAAGACGCCGCTCACGGCCCTGGCGAGCCTTGTGAGTAATCTCTACGACGGCGTGACCGGAGAATTCGCCCCTCGCCAGAGAAAGTACCTCGCGCAGGTGATGGCGACGACCAACCAAATCAAGCATCTGCTGACCACCCTCCTTGAGTTCGCGATGGCCGAAACTGGCAGGATCCACCTTGACCGTCGAGTCGTCGACATCAATGTTCTCGTCGAGTCCGCGCTCGATGTCCTGCAGCCGTTTCAAGAGGGGCGAGGCATCTCGTGCGTCGTGTCCGAGTCCCTGCTTGGGGTGCGGGTGGTCGCCGACCCCGACCGGGTTCAGCAAGTGCTTCTCAATCTGATTCATAACGCAATCAAGGCCAGCTCGCCGGGGTCGACGGTGGTGATCGACGCCCGCACAGAGGGATCGGATCTCACTATCAGTGTTCGGGATTCGGGCCCGGGAGTGCGCC
Source organism: Nitrospirota bacterium (assembly GCA_040757335.1). NCBI lineage: Bacteria > Pseudomonadati > Nitrospirota > Nitrospirota bacterium. The sequence continues at coordinate 5,501 of JBFLXB010000003.1, forward strand.
CGTCAGAGCGGGCCACGCTGCTTCGTCAGCCGCTGCCTTCAGAGAGCCGGCGTCACGGCGGCGGAGTCGGGTTGTACATCTGTCGATATCTGGTTGAGCTTCACGGAGGCCGGATCTGGTTTGAAAGCGAGGTCGGGAACGGAGCGACATTTTACTTCACTCTTCCCGCGTCAGAGGGGACGGCGGTGTCCTCCCAGTCGCCCAACCGGACGTACCGATGACCACCTCGGCGCGCGTCCTAGTGGCAGACGACGATCCCTCGATCCGGCTCGCGCTCTGCGATCGCATCGCCAGTTTGGGACACCGGGTCTTCGAGGCCGCGTCGTGCGGCGAGACGCGTGAGGTGCTCAAGGCTCGCGAGCTCGATCTGGTCCTCTTGGATTGGCAACTTCCCGACGGGGGCGGCATGGCCTTACTCGAGGAGATTATCAAGCTCGGCGAATCGATCGAGGTGATTGTGATCACGGCATATGGAACGATCCCGGCGGCCGTCGAGTCGATTCGGCGCGGAGCCTTCGATTTCGTGACGAAACCGTTCGAGTTCGTGGATTTCGAAGCGCGGATTGAGAAAGCCTTGGAGTGCCGACGTCTCAAGCGCGAAACGGCGTCCTTCCGGGCCGAGCGTATGGCGGACTTCGCCAAACGCGTGGTGGCGACGAGCGGGAAGATGGCTGCGTGCGTCGAAGCCGCGCGACAGGTCGCAATCACCGAGACCACGGTCTTGATTCTCGGCGAAACGGGTACCGGCAAAGGGGTGTTGGCTCACTACCTTCACGCAGCCAGCTCTCGCTCCGACAAACCCTTCGTCGTGCTCAGTTGCACCAATTTCTCGGAACACTTGGTGGACGACGAGCTGTTCGGGCACGAGCGGGGTGCCTTCACGGGTGCGAACGAGCTAAAGCGCGGGAAAGTGGAGCTGGCCGACGGCGGGACCTTGTTTTTCGACGAAATCGGCGAGTTGCCCCGGGCCCTTCAATCCAAGTTGTTGCGGTTCCTGGAGGACCGGCGATTCACGCGCGTCGGCGGGACGAAAGACCGCGAAGCGGACGTCCGAGTCATCGCCGCCACGAATCGGGATCTCCTCCAGGAGGTCAAGCGGGGCACGTTTCGTGAGGATCTGTATTACAGGCTCCATGTATTTCCAATCACCCTTCCTCCACTGCGCGACCATCGCGAGGATATCCCGGACCTCATCCATTGCTTCCTGCGGGAACTGGGGAACGAACAATCACGGAAGGGATTCGCCATTCAACCCGAAGCGGTGCGGCTTTTGATGAAGCACGATTGGCCCGGAAACGTGAGGGAATTACGGAACGTTCTCGAACGGGCGACCGTCCTCTCCCCCGATGGAGAGATCCGACTGGAACATCTTCCACCACTAGCCCCGCCGCCCATCTTCTGTCCCGAGAGCGGTACGCACAAGGAGCGTATGGCGGCCTTCGAAAGGGCTCTCATCCTTTCGACGCTCGAGCGCACCCATTGGAACCAATCCGAGGCCGCTCGCCGGCTCGGCTTGAATCGCACTCACTTCATTCAAATCATGCATCGCCATGAGATCCGCGTTTCAAAGGGTCCGGGCTCTGAATCGCGCCTCGAACCCGAGGAATAGTCGGGCCTGTCGGTCGGAAGACCGACACGTGTTCGTGGCAGGGACACCTAATTCGATGCTGCAGACGAAAGGCCGGATGTTCCGTCCACGGAATCTCTGGAGTTCTCGCCGATAGAAACACCAGATATTACAAGCCAGTTCCTGAAAAAACCTCAAGATCGATTTGTCACCTGTCGTCGCTTGGTCCGAGCCCCCAGGGATCAGGGGCATGGCACTTGCTTTCTCACCTGTCGGTTTCAGCCATTCGGTCCCTGCTGTCGGCAAGGAATGGTGCCGATGAAAACGATCGTGGTGGTGACTGCGGACCCCAAGATCGCACGAGCCTTGTCCGAGTTGGTGGGGAGCGTGCTTCGTGAGGTCTGCGATGGTCCAGCCCGGGTACTCTGCGGGTGCTCGGCCGAGGATATTCGGTACATATTGCAGGATCAGCCGATCGACCTTCTGATGATCGACTATCTCCTTGCGGACATCCGCAGTCTCGATGTCGCCCGGTGGTTGGGGTCGGGGCTGGACCGCACCGCCAAAATCATTCTGACGAACAACGGTCAAGTCGCGGCCGAACCATGGAACTACATCGGCTCAGAAATCAGCGAGGTGTTGTCCAGACCGTTGGGCCGGGAATCTCTCAAACAGGCCTTGCGTCGCTACCTCACGAAGAATTGATGGACCGTATTGCAGCAACATCAATTTTCGACATGAGAAAGTCAATTTAGACAAGGGTTTTGCGTTGAAGCCCGTGGGCGACTTCCATAGGATGCGCCTCATCACCGAAGGTCCCGTGGGGATCGAAAAAGTCAATTTGAGACATGAAAAAGTCATTTCGGACAGGGCTTTAGGATTGAAGCCCATGCTTAGCCTCAGTAGAATGAGCCCCTCAACTTATTACCCAATCCTGGCATGTTAGCGCTTCGAATGTCAGGCGGTGGAGGGTCTCCGTTGCCACGCACCCGCTCCACCACGCGCGCGAGGCGAGGTATCGCGCGCGTGATGGCTCACCTCGAGATGAACTATCCCCAAGCCATCGGTCTCACCGAGCTGGCGGCGCTTGCCGGGATTCACCCGAGCCATTTGTGCCGAGAATTCAAGAAACACGTGGGATGCTCGCCATTGGAACACCTGAAGAGAGTGCGGATTCAACGTGCTTCGGTGTTGCTGCGGGAGTCGGACAAGAGCGTCAAAGAAGTCGGTTTCTCCGTGGGGTTCAAACGTCCCGAAGCGTTTTCCAAGGCTTTCAAAAGGGTCATCGGCTGCTCGCCACGGCATTTTCGATCCCCCCGGTAACAACAAGGAGAGCAACCATCCCGCCAAAAATCAAATTTCGACATGAAAGAGTCATTTTTGACAGGGGTTTTGCGTTGGAGCCCGTGAGTAACCCCGGTAGAATGAGCGCCTGAACGCACTACCCCGAGCGTTGGCCGCGCAGGTACCATGAAAAAGCCTGCGTGGGGGGGGCTGCTCGAAGGGGGTGGGCCCCCTTCGAGGGGTCACAGGCCCCCGCTTTTCGGGGCCGTCCTAGGGGCGCGAGCCCCTGGGAAAGCAGGGTGCGGAGTAGTTCAGCACCCTGCTAGCGGAGGGCATCGCAATGATCACCATTGTGATCGTCACCCAAGAAGCGCATATCGCCAAGGCGATGGCTGAGCTGATCAGCACCATCGCTGCCGAAGTCCAACCCGGTGCGACGCGCGTCCTCCCGGCGTGTACACCCGATGATGTTCTGAACATCCTCGCCAGGGGGCCCATCGATGTCTTGATCGTCGAGCACCGTCTGAACGGCACGACCGGGTTCGAATTGGTTCGGTGGCTCGAGACCGGGTTGACCAATGCGACCAAGATCCTGCTGACCGACGACTCCCGAATCCTGTCCGATCCTTGGACCTTCCTGGGCCGCGACTTCAACGCGGTGCTGCCGCGCCCGCTCGGACGACAATCTCTCAGGCTGACCCTGGAACGGTGGCTCCATCCGTCAATGCGACGGAAGGCGCGACGCCGGGGCCATGCCGGACGACGAGCGGAGGCGTCGCGGTAGAGCCCGCTTCTGTCTGCAGACGGCGGCGGTCGCGGATGTTCCGCCAGTCCCCCTCCGACTCGCGGCCGTCGTCGTCTCCCCGATCGGCCTGGCGGTAGGGCGAGAGAATGCGTGCACCATCACATAGTGCTGTAGCGTAGTCCCTTCACGAAAGAGCCGGTCCCTTTGGCGAAAAAGCGGCATCCACATTCATCTCCGTATTGATCGGGAGGGCTGGGCCATGCGCGACGGGCAGATCGTACTGAAATGGACGACGAGGGTTGCCGCTCATGTTTGCCTTGCGGCCGTGCTTTTAAGCCTGCAAGGGCTGCAAGCCAGGACGGCGCAGGCCCATACCTTTGCCGGGATGTGGGGCAGCCTGAACCAGGTCGGACCTGGAACCGCGGCTACCGAGTTCGCCCGACCAACGGGCTTGGCCACGGACTCCAGCGGCAACGTCTACGTCGTGGACGGCAACAACTTCCGGGTCTGCAAGTACACCGACACAGGAGTCCCAACAGGATTCAATAGCGATGGGACAGGCCCGACCTGTATCGGCAGCGCGGCGGCTGGAAACGGTCAGCTTCTGCACCCGTTTGCCGTGGCCATTGATTCCGCGGCGGGCGCGATCTACATCGGTGATTCCGACCTGCATAGAGTCTGCAAGTGGACGCTTAACGGCGGAGCGTTTGAACGCTGTTGGGATGGCTCGGCGTCGAGCGCCGGACCGTTCAATTTCGATAATGCGCACGCCCTCGTCGCGCGGGCCTCGTTGGTCTATGTCGTGGACACGGGGAATCATCGGGTCTGTAAGTTTGATTCCTCAGGATCAGCCGTCAACTTCACCAGTACGCTCAGTCCCTGTATCGGCAGCTTTGGAAGCAGTGGCGGGCAGTTCAATGAACCTGGCGGAATTACGCTGGACGGGGCGGGCCGTTTGTACGTGGTGGATAGTTTCAATGCGAGAGTCTGTCGATTCAACGCCTCGGGGACGGAAGATACCTCCTTTGGAAGTGGAAGTTTTGGCTGCGTGGTCGATCTCGGCCCTATATGGGGGTCCTTCAACTTCTTCACCGGCCATGATGTGAAGGGGATCGACGTCGACAGTTCAGGCAACGTGTATGTTGCTGATCCCGGGAATAATCGATTTTGCAAGCTGGATTCTTTCGGAAACCCGGTGGGGTGCCCAGGATCACGGGGCGTCGGCGGCGCAAACAGCAACGGCCAATTCCAGACTCCAACCGGGCTGGCCGTCTCTGGTGGAAACGTCTATGTCACAGACACGTTCAACCACCGAATTCAGAAGTTTGACCTCAGCGGGGATCCAGTCATTGTTTCAGGAACACAAAATTGGTGGGGAAGCAATGCCACGGATCTGGGGGATACGAACTATCCCGTCGGTGTCGCGGTCAACTCCAGCGGCAGTGCCGTGTATGTCACCGAGGTATTCAATCATCGGGTCTGTAAGTTTAATAACTCGGTGAGCCCAGTGGTATTGGACACCAGCTTTGACCCCATTGAGTTGGACGGCTGTATTGGAGGTTTGGGGAGCGGGCTGGGTCAATTTGACTCGCCGGGGGCCATCGGCATTGACGCGAGTGAAAATATTTATTTGTCGGATACTCGGAACGGTCGGGTCTGCAAATTTAGCTCGTCGGGTACCTTGGTGTCATCGTTTGGTGGCGCCACTGGTTGTATCCCGGTTTCCGGGCTTGCCGTAGATGCCGGATTGGCGGTCTACGACGATGGACTGGGCACGCCCGGCAGTATTGATCTGTACGTCTCACGGCGGTCTGACGTGTGTAAATACACGGGAGACGGTTCTGTGGTCAGTTGTCCCTGGGTCGGGGCACCGGACGTCACCGGGGCCGGTGGGATCGCGGTCCATCCGGCCGACCGTAACATTGTGTATGTGTCCGACTTTCTCAATCCTCGGATCATCGAGTTTAACGCGAATGGCGTGCTCCAGCGTGCCTGCGGCAGTATCGGCACACTTCCCGGCCAATTTGCGTTGTACGCACAGTATGGCCTGGCGGTCAACGCAGCAGGGAGGGTGTTCGTTGCTGGCCGGACGACGACTCATTGGATGCAAGAATTAAACGGAATCGATAACCAATCCACCTGCGGCACGGTCGAGCATACGTGGGGAACGTTGAATAACACCACGGGCAATTTCCACGCGCCATGGGGGGTGGCGGTTGACGGCAACGACACGGTGTACGTGGGAGATGCAGGCAATATTCGCGTGCAGAAGTTCTCTCCCTCGGTCGATACCGACGGCGATGGCCTGCCGGATAGCTGGGAAATCCAGTATGGTTTGAATCCCAATGATGCCACCGGCAGCAACGGAGCCGATGGCGATCCCGACGGCGATGGCTTGACCAACCTCCAGGAGTATCAGGGAGGCACAGACCCCACCGCCTTGCTCCTGTTCTCCAGAGACGGCGGAATCACTGGTGACTCACTGGGCACGTCCGTGTACAACGGCGGCGACGTCAACGGGGACGGAGTGAAGGACCTTGTTGTCGGCGTCGGGCAGGTCTTGTTCACGAACGTTCCCCCACGCGGACCATCAGGTCCTGGGCGGGTGGACGTGTATTCGGGCATGCCGCCTCACAATCTCCTGTTCTCGATTCCAGGGGAATCGTTCGGCGACGAGTTCGGGTATTCCGTGTCGGGGGCGGATTTCAACAACGACGGATTGACCGATATCGTGGTCGGCGCGCCGCGACGGAACGTTGGGGCGGTTGTCGGTGCGGGGTCGGTCTACGTGTACCTGAGTAGTCCTCCGTTTGATGGGTCGTTGAGGGCTCACGGCTCCTATCAGTGGCGGCGAGACGGGACGGCCACGAACGACTACCTCGGGTTTCATGTGGGGGCGATCAACTCCGATGTGGACGGCGATGGCATAGCGGATGTAGTTGTGGGAGCGCCTCAGTTCAACATCTCGTTTACCGGTCCAAGCGGCGAACAGCCGGGGACGGGAGAGCTCGGTCGAGCGTACGTCCTGTCTGGGTCAACAGGTAGCCCCATTCATTCGCCGGCGGGACAGACCGCCGGCGAGCACTTTGGAGTGTGTGTGTTCGGAATTGGGGATCTCGACAACGACGGCCGGGCCGAGTTTGTGGTCGGCGCGGCATTCTTCGACGCGGAGGATGTGTTGAACCCGGGCACGTATCGGTCCAACGTTGGTCGCGCCTACGTGTTCAACGGGGTTGACGGGTCGATCCGGCACGTCATTGAAAACCCCACCGGACTCGCCCAGGAGGTCTTCGGCCTTTCAGTGACCGGGGGAGGGGACTTCGATGGGGATGGTGTGCCGGACTTTGCGTTCGGCGCACGCGACGCTGACCCCGGAGGGCTTGTGGATGCTGGCAGCGTCTTTGTCTACTCCGGAGCTACCGGTGCGCTGCTGAACCGGTTCGACGGCGAGAATCCCGGAGACAATTTCGGCGGTTGCTGCGGGGCCATCTCCCTGACCGGCGATGTGAACGGCGACAACCGCGCAGACCTCGTCGTGTCTGCGCCCAACGCCGATCCCGGAGGGCTGGTCGACGCAGGGACTGTGTACGTGTACAGCTACGATGGAGCGTCGTATGGATTGATCCACCGCTTCGATGGCCAGGCTCCTGGTGATCATATCGGCACCTTCGAGTTTTGCTTCTGCGGCGGGATTGCCAACGACGGTGATATGAACGGCGATGGGCGGGCGGAGATCGTCATCGGGGCTCCGAATGTGGAAGCCGGTGGGCTTGCCGATGCCGGCCGCGTGTATGTCTACAGCATCCCGGGACCGACCGCGCCGTTCGACTCAGATGGCGACGGCGTGCCGAACGGTTCGGACAATTGCCCAGCCGTGCCCAACCCGGATCAGACCGACTTTCCGGATGGCGACGGCATTGGAAATGCGTGCGACGTGGATGACGATAACGATGGCTTGCCGGATAGCTGGGAGAATCAGTATTTGCTGGATCCTGAAGATGCGACGGGGAGCAATGGCGCGAGTGGCGATCCAGATGGGGATGGTGCCACCAATCTACAGGAGTTTCAGGCGGGCACTGATCCTCAAGACCCTGACAGCTATCCGTTGGGCGGTGACGCGGACGGCGACGGGTTGCCGGATGGGTGGGAGAGCGCCAATGGCTTGAGCCCCACGAGCGCGGCCTGCCCGGACGGGGCGGACTGTGACTTTGACGGGGACACCTACCCCAACGTGGCGGAGTACCTGGCGGGTACGGGGCCGACCGATGGGGGCAGCGTGCCGCAAAGCGCGATCACGGGCTTCAGCTACACGCTCTTTGACT
>JBFLXB010000003.1:13518-171946 GCA_040757335.1 Nitrospirota bacterium
GGTGCTGCTGCCGGTCAACATCCCGGGGGCGGCGTGGACCGCCGTGCAGGGACTCAATGACGCCGGCACCCTAGTCGGCAGCTTTGCCAATCCCGGCGAGAGCGGCGGCCATGGCTTTGTGGTCACGGGAGTCATTCCCCCCTTATCCGACGCGGACGGCGACGGGTTGCCGGATGGGTGGGAGAGCGCCAATGGCTTGAGCCCCACCAGTGCGGCCTGCCCGGACGGAGCGGACTGTGACTTTGACGGGGACACCTACCCCAACGTGGCGGAGTACCTGGCGGGTACGGGGCCGACCGATGGGGGCAGCGTGCCGCAAAGCGCGATCACGGGCTTCAGCTACACGCTCTTTGACTATCCCGGGGCGAGTTACACCGAGGCCCTGGACATCAACAATGCCGGGCAGGTGGTGGGGGCGTACACCGATGCCAGCGGCGGCCATGGCTTTGTGCGGGACGGCACGGGCTACACCGCGCTCGACTGTGCAGGGGCGACTTCGACCTATGTGGCGGGGCTGAACAATGTCGGCCAGATTGTGGGCGGCTATCAGGACGCCGGCGGCGGGCAGCATGGCTTTGTGCGCAGTCTGAGCGGCGGGGGCTGCACGGCGATCGATGTGCCGGGGGCGCTGGGGACCGAGGCGCGGGGGATCACGGATACAGGCCAGATCGTCGGCAACTACTACACGGGGACGCAATCAGGCGGCTTTCTGCTGGCGGGCGGGGCGTTCACGCTCATCAATGTGCCGGGGGCGCAATACACGCAGCTCCAGGGCATCAACGAAGCGGGCCGGATCATCGGGCTGTACTCGGACGGCGTGCAGCAGTACGGGTTTGTATGGACCGGCGGGGTCATCACCCGGCTGCCGGCGATCCCGGGGGCGACCTACACCGGCGCCACCGCGCTCAACGATAGCAATCAGTACGCGGGGTACTACGGGGATGCGAGCGGGCAGCACGGCTATCTGCTCGATGGCGCGGTGCTGCTGCCGGTCAACATCCCGGGGGCGGCGTGGACCGCCGTGCAGGGACTCAATGACGCCGGCACCCTAGTCGGCAGCTTTGCCAATCCCGGCGAGAGCGGCGGCCATGGCTTTGTGGTCACGCCGGACGCGGACGGGGATGGAATGCCGGATAGCTGGGAAGTGCAGTATGGCTTGGACCCAAATGACCCGGCCGATGCCGCACAAGATCCGGACGGCGATCTGTTTTCGAACCTGCAGGAGTATCAGTGCGGGAGTAACCCTCTAGACCCGGCGAGTGTGTGCCCACCAGCCGACACCGACGGTGATGGCTTGCCGGATGGCTGGGAGGTTCAGTATGGGCTGAATCCACTCTCGCCTGACTCAGACGGAGATGGCACTCCGGATGGCCAGGAGGACCCCGATGGGGATGCCTTTACAAATCTAGAGGAGTATCAAGGCGGCAGCGACCCTCTGGATCCGTCGAGCACCCCGGTGGTCCTTCGCGCGGGTGGTCTTGATCCCACGTTTGGTACAGGCGGGAAGGTTGTCACCGACTTTGGCCTAGGGGATGATAGGGTCTATGCCCTTGCCATACAGAGCAACGGCAAAATCGTCGTCGCCGGATGTTCCAATTGCTCAGCAGCGCCTGACTTTGCCGTAGCCCGCTATAACCCAGACGGTAGCTTGGACAGCAGTTTTGGTGTCGGAGGAAAGGTAACAACTGATTTTGGTGCGACCAACGACTACGCCTATGCTATTAGCCCCCAGGCTGATGGCAAGCTGGTGGTTGCGGGATCCTCGGCTGATGTAATTGCCCTAGCCCGCTACAACCCTGATGGCAGCTTGGATACCAGCTTTGGCACCTCCGGAAAGGTGCTAACGAGTATAGGGCCGTACGGGATTGGTTATGCACGCGATCTTGCAATTCAGGCTGATGGAAAGATAGTGGCTGCAGGATCGACGAATATGGGGGGCGGTCCTGGCATGGAGAGTTATGCATTTGCGGCGGTACGTTACAACCCTGATGGAAGTGTGGATGCTGGGTTTGGAGCCTCCGGGAAGGTGATAACCTCCTTTGGTGGATTTGTTGCACAGGCATTTACCGTAGACCTTGAGACGGGCGGCAAGATCGTCCTGATGGGGACGGCCTGTCAAATGATCACTCTTCCAGGAGGTGTAGCCCTAGCCCGATATAACCCGGATGGAAGCCTAGACTCGACGTTCGGATCCAATGGCACAGTTACCGGTGTCGGTCCAGGCATCTGGTGCACCGGCGGCGATGGGACAATCCAGACCGACGGTAAGATTGTGGTAGCGGTTACAAGCTTCAACAATTATGACTTTGATTTTACGCTGGCCCGCTATACGTCTGACGGTAGCCTTGACGCCCCGTTCGGGACTGGCGGGATAGTAACAACTCAATTTAGCGCTAGTGGAGATGTTCCCTACGGAATAGCACTTCAACAAGATGGGAAGATCGTTGCAGCTGGGTACCAGAATAACGGGGCGACCTTTGCCCTTGCTCGGTATAGCTCCAATGGAACGTTAGACAACAGTTTTGGTTCTGGGGGAACGGTGACCACCGAGTTTGCCCTGGAGGCCATCGCCACTGATCTGGCAATTCAAGCCGATGGTAGGCTGGTCGCGGCTGGCTATTCCTGGGATGGGAGTAACTATTCATTCGCTTTGGCCCGGTATTTCGGTGCGGGAAGCAGTGGAGGTGATAGCGATGAAGATGGCCTGAGCGATGCGGATGAAACCAATCTTTATGGCACTGATCCGAACAACCCTGATACCGATAGTGGTGGTGTCTGGGATGGAGACGAGGTTCGGGCCGGAACCAACCCGCTGTATGCCGGCGATGACGATCGCGATCGGGATGGCCTGACCAATGATCAAGAAACAACTGCGGGAACAAATCCGGCTCTCGCCGATACCGACGGCGACGGCGCGGGGGACGGATTTGAGATTGCCCTCGTAACCGATCCGTTGAACCCCTTGAGCCTACCTCCCGGCTGGCGGACCCAGTCGTCCCTCCCCGGACCTAACTTTGACGACGGCTTTGGGTGGGTGGTACGGAGCATCGCGGATCTTGACGGCGACGGTGTGCGGGACATCGCGGTGGGCGCCCCTCAGACCGGGACCGCATTTCCAGGCTTCACCGGACCCGGTGCCGTGTATCTCTACTCCGGCCAGACCCGTGCGCTGATTCGGATGATCCCCAACCCGAATGGGACCGAGTCATCAATCTTTGGGTGGTATCTGGTCGAGGCCGGTGATGTCAACGGAGATGGGATCTCCGACCTGTTGGTTGGGGCCCCATTCACGGGGTCGACCTATGCCTTCGACGCCCCGGGACGGGCGTATCTCATTTCAGGGGCGGATGGTTCGGTGATCCGGTGGTTTGACGGAGAAGGGGCGTCGGACGTCTTCGGCTGGTGCTTGGCGAACGTGGGAGACATCAACGGGGACGGGATTCCCGACCAGTTGGTCGGCGGAAGAGGAACCTATACTCCCGGCGGCTACGCGGGCTACGTCAAGCTCTTCTCTGGAGCGGATGGCGCCTTGCTCGGGCGAGTGGAGGACCCGGACGGCCCCAGCTTTGGCGGCACGTTTGGCAACGGGCACATCTTCGGCAACGCGGTCTCTGAGGCCGGGGATATCAATCTGGACGGAATTCCCGATTTCATGGTTGGGGCTGCCTTTGCCTCGCCAGGAGGCCGGACCAATGCCGGGAGCGTGTTTGTTTTCTCCGGTCGGGCTGATCTCGGGTTCCCGCTGCTGTATCGGTTCGACGGCGAGCAGCCGAACGATGTCCTCGGCGCGTGTTGCGGGGCGGTGGATTCGCTCCCGGATCTGAACGCCGACGGCTATCCCGAGCTGATGGCTGCTGCAGGAGCGGCCAACCCCAATGGGAAACTTGATGCCGGGAGTGTGTACGTTTGGTCCGGCCGAGACGGCGCACTGCTCTATCGCCTTGATGGAGAAAACCCGGAGGACTTCTTCGGGACCAACAACTGCGGGTGTGGGCCGCTGACCAAGGTCCCTGATCTCGACGGGGATGGAGTCCAGGACCTCCTGATCGGCGCACCGCTCCTGACCGTGGGCGGCGTTCGTGACGTTGGGCGCGTCTACCTCTATTCCGGGCGAACCGGGACCTTGATCCAGACGATCCAGAACCCGGACCCGGTGAACCTCCGCATGTTCGGCAACTCGATCGACAATCTCGGAGATCTGGATGGCGATGGGAAGGTGGAGATTCTGATCGGCGCCCCAACCCTGACGTTCGATTTCCAGTTGGCCATGATCGAGACCAATCATGCCGTCGGGATGGAGGGATACGGTGCGGTCTTTGTGATGACGTTGTCGGCGGCCAACCAGCCGCCGATCGCCAACGCAGGGTCCGATCAGACCATCGAACTTTCATCACCCGACGGTGCCGCCGTCACGCTCGATGGAAGCGCCTCCAGCGACCCCGACGGCGATGCCATCACCACCTACACGTGGACCACGCCGTTCGGAACTGTGAGTGGGCCGAGTCCGTTCCTTGATCTGGTGGGTCTCCCGTTGGGGACCTATGACGTTACGTTGACCGTGACCGATGCGCGCGGGGCGACTTCGGCTCCGGATCAAGTCACGGTGATTGTCCAAGACACCACGCCGCCCACGCTCAGCAACGTGTCGCCGAATCTGGTGGTGGAGGCGACCTCGGCGGCGGGGGCCGTGGTGACCTACTCGCTGCCCACGGCCACGGATGCCGTAGATCCCGCGCCGACAGTGTCCTGCATCCCTCCTTCGGGCAGCACCTTCCCCTTGGACGTCACGACCGTCACCTGTACGGCGACCGACTTCTCGATCAACGGAACTCAATCGTCCTTTACTGTGGCCGTGCAGGACACGACTCCGCCAGCGCTCACGTGTTCGAGTGATCTCGTGGCGGAGGCCACGTCGGCTTCAGGGGCGGTGGTCACATTCCCTCCATGTGCCGCCTCCGATACCGTCGACCCAGCCCCGGTAATCGGCTGCTCGCCGCCCTCGGGTAGTACATTCCCCCTGGGGACGACGACGGTGACCTGCACGGCCACCGACTTCTCTGGCAATAGCGGCCAAGCGTCCTTCTCGGTCACGGTGCAAGACACCACGCCGCCCACGATCACCGTCATCCAAAGTCCGCCGCCCAACGGCAATGGCTGGAACAACACCGATGTCACGATCACGTACACGGTGACCGATGCCTCGGTGACGGCCTGTGTCCCGCCCTCGCCGATCATCGTGACCGCCGAAGGCGCCGGCCAGGCCGTCACCATCACCTGCACCGATACGTCAAACAACCAAACGACCGTGAGCCACACGGTCAATATCGACAAGACGTTGCCCACCCTTACGTTCGGACCGGTCACGCCCGCGCCGAACGCGGCGGGATGGAATACCAGCGACGTGACCATTGCCTTTACTACGGCAGATACCTTGTCGGGGGTGGACCCCACCAGTCCGACGAGCCCCCTGCTGTTCACGACCGATGGCGCTGGGTTGACTCAGACCGTGACGGTCACGGACCGCGCCGGCAACGGTGCGACCTTTACCTCCCCGGTGGTGAACCGCGACACGCTTGCGCCGACCGGGTCGATCGCCATCAACGGCGGTGCGGCGTGGACCAACACCAGGAACGTCACCCTGACATTGACCTGCACCGATGCCACGAGCGGCTGCAGTCAGATGCAGTTCAGCAATAACAACGTCACGTTCTCGCCCCTTGAGCCGTTCGCCACCACCCGGGCGTGGCAACTGTCCCCAGGCGAGGGCCAAAAGACCGTGTACGTCCGATACACCGATGTCGCAGGTCAGCTCTCGCCGAGCCTCTCGGACACGATCATGCTGGACACCACCCCCCCGAGCCTTACCGGGATCTCAGATTCGCCGGACCCCTTCCGGCCCGGCAATGGCGAGACCACCACGATTCGATTCACGCTCTCGGACAACTTGTCGGGAACCTGCACGGTCGAAGTGAGCATCCGGAATTCGTCCAACGTGCCGGTGAACACCCTCACGACCACGGCCGCCTGTCCGTCCAGTGGTGCGGCGGGATCCATTGTGTGGGACGGCCGCGACAGTTCAGGAGCGTTAGTGCCCGCGGGGCGGTATTCCTACCGCGTCCAGGGGATCGATCAGGCGCAGAACCGCTCTGGCGCACGAGGCGGCGACGTGCGGGTCCGGTAGGCGGAATGAGTAATGCGATGTGCTCCTTTTCATCCAGGGACTCTTGACCCAACCGGGGAGGGCTGAAATGTCAGGAAAAAGATCTGGAATCGCAGCTACGATTCAAGGACTTTGCCGGATGACGAAGCTCTCCCGGCCGAAGACCTTTCTGCCCGACCAGGTGAAGAACAAGAAGGCTGGTGGCGCCATGCCAATATTTCGGTGGTTTGCTTTTGGGATCGGAGTCCTCCTTCCGTCATTAGTACTTTTCCACGGCGAATCCCGCGCCCAAGTCGTTGAAGATTGGGTCGCCCGCTACAACGGGCCGGCAAACGGCGAGGATTATGTGGCCCGGAAAATCGTGGTTGATTCGTTGGGCAACAGCTACGTCACGGGCACGAGTTGGAGTGGGACCACGAATCAAATTGCCACCATCAAGTATGGCCCATCTGGGACCCAACTCTGGGTCGCGACATACAGCGGGGTGGGCGGTGCGAATGCGGCCTCTCTCGCGGTCGATAGCTCAGGCAATGTCTTTGTGACCGGTACGAGCAACGGGGACTATGTCACGCTGATGTATGACACCAACGGAAACCTGCAGTGGGCCACAACCTATGACGGCGGGGGTGTGGACCAAGTGAGCACCGTGGTGCCGGACGGATTCGGGAATGTCATTGTCACGGGCACGAGTTCCAACGGGACGAACAACGACTATCTGACGGTCAAGTACGATTCATTCGGCAATCAGCAGTGGGCGGTGCCGTATGATGGTGGCGGTGAGGATCAGGTCGGCACGCTTTTCGGCCTTCCGTATGGGCTTGCCGTGGACGGTCTCGGCAACGTCGTAGTTCACGGGACCAGTTTCAATGGGATTGATGATGACTTTGTGACGGTCAAATATGACCCCTCCGGCAATCAATTGTGGGCCCGACCGTATCACGATGGTGGGACGGAGCAGGGCACGGCGGTCGCTGTCGATGCATTGGGAAACGTCTATGTGACGGGCGCGGGTACTGGCGGCGTGGGGAGCGAGGATTACGTGACGGTCAAGTACGACGCCAGTGGCACGCTGCAGTGGGCCAACCGGTATGACAACGGAAGCTGGGACTACGGCCTCAACGTGGTCGTCGACAACACGGGCAATGTCTATGCCCATGGGGTGAGCTCGACTGGAACGGGTGGAGACTACGCCACGGTGAAATACGATGCCTCCGGAGTTCAGCAATGGGTCGCTCGATACGACAACGGGTTCGACGACGGCTCGTCGGCGATCGCCCTTGATAGCCTCGGCAACGTGTATGTCTCGTGCTCGAGTAGCAACGGATTTGACTATGACTATGCCACGGTGAAGTTTGACGGCTCAGGCGTTCAGCAGTGGGTCATACGGTATGACACCGGGCTTGAGGATGACGGGGTGGCCGTCGCGCTCTTTGAGGATGGGTTCGGCAATGTCAGCGTGTTCGCCACCGGGAGCAGCTCCAACGGAGCGAACTACGACTATGCCACCGTCAAGTACAGTCAGACGTCATTGGGCGTGTCGTATACGACGTCGCAGTTAACCGATGATACAGACAATCAAACGAGTCCCCAGATCAACGCCCAGGGGAAGGTGGTGTGGGTGAACGGCGTGGGGGATGTGGTGCTCTATGACGCGGGCACGGCGACAATTCTCGGTGCGAGCGCGGGGTTGCCACCACAGCTCAACGCCCAGGGGAAGGTCGTGTGGGTCAACAGCGCGGGACAGATCGTGCTCTATGACGGAGGTGCGACAACTATCCTGTGGACAGGCGCCGGCATATATGAACCACCCCAGATCAACGCGATAGGCCAGGTAGTTTGGTCGGATTGGGACGGGACTTCTGACTATGAGATCTATTTCTACGACGGAACGGCGACAACCCAATTGACGAATAACGCGCTGGACGATCATGCGCCGAAACTGAACGCTTCCGGGCAGCTTGTTTGGGTGTCGTTTGATGGAACAGACGAGGAAATTATGTTGTTCAACGGCAGTGGCACAGTCCCACTGACGGACAACGCACTGAACGATTCGACGCCTGAAATTAATGACGCCGGTAAGGTCGTCTGGGTGCAGGATGACGGAGCTGGCGGGGAAATTCTCCTGTATGACGGAGCCGGGACGCTGCAACTGACGAACAATGATTTCCCGGATTTCTATCCTCAAATCAATGCAGCAGGACAGGTTGTGTGGATCGGATTAAATGCGACTGGCCGGACGCTCGTGTACCTGTATGATGGAAGCACGACAATACATCTGACCGGCCCTGGGGGGCTCGACTATGAGCCGAAGATCAATTCCTCTGGCCAGGTCGTCTGGTCTTCCCAGACGTTCAGCAATTTTCACGTCGTCGTCTACGATGGCAATACCACCATCCAGCTGACGGACAACGCACTGGCGGCGCTTGCCGGGAACCCTCAGGTGGCGATCAACGACGCCGGAACCGTAGTGTGGGCGGGATTCGCCGGCACCGACTCCGAGATCTTTATGGCCACGCCAACCGTGAGCGGCCCGGTTGGTCCAGGTGATCTTGATGCTAGTTTTGGGATAAGTGGAATTGTAACTACGGACTTCGGTGGGTCCGACCATGCCACAGAGGTGCTCCTGCAGCCTGACGGAAAGGTGGTGGCAGTAGGCCACATTACGGGATTTGACTTCGCTCTCGCCCGCTACAACCCAAAGGGCAGCTTAGATACGACCTTTGGCTCGGCGGGCAAGGCGGTATTGGGGAATGTATTTCAGGCGAGTGCCGCCGTACTGCAGACAGACGGTAAAATTGTGGCAGCAGGATGGGGCTCAGGTTCTATTGGTGGCGGCCCCGATCTTGCCCTAGTGCGCTTTAACTCGAACGGAAGCCTAGATACGACATTTGGCGTACAAGGCATAGTAGTAACAGACATTGGATCAACAGGCAGTACAGCTCGGGCTCTAGTGGTGCAACCGGATGGTAAGCTCGTAGTGGCTGGCGATGCCAACGGTAACGTTGCATTGGTGCGGTATAACCAAGATGGCAGCCTTGATACCACGTTTGGAGCCCAGGGCATAGTGATTGCTGACGCGGGTATAGCGTTCTCCATAGTCCTACAGCCAGACGCGAAGCTGGTCGTGGCTGGATATAGATATACAAGTCCACTTAGTGGATCCGACGTTCTGCTCATTCGATTCCAATCCGATGGTAGCCTTGATACCACCTTCGGGCTGCAAGGTATGGTGATTACTGATATTGGAGGCGTTCACAATATAGCCACTGCACTGGCGTTGCAGCCAGACGGAAGACTTGTAGCGGCTGGAGGAATCTGGAATCCATCTAGCGCAGAATATGGTGGGCTGCTACTGAGGTATAACCAGGATGGGAGCCAAGATGCTACATTCGGTTCAGGTGGTGTGGTAATAGCTGGCGGAGTTGTTGGGCTGGCTTACGCCGTAGTTGTGCAGCCGAACGGTAGAATTGTGGGTGCCGGAACTACGACTGGTGGCACCGGCGACTTTGCAATAGTCCGGTATGACCAGGATGGTAGCCTGGATTCCACTTTCGGCTCGCAAGGTAAAGTGATTACTGACATAGGAGGTTCAGGGGATGCAGCGCAAGCCTTAGTATTACAGCCAGACGGCAAGATAATCGCGGCAGGATCTGGTTTAGGTCCGAGTCCTGATTTTGCCTTGGCGCGCTATCTTGGCGACTCGGTGACAATCAACAGCCCGCCGGTGGCCAACCCGCAATCAGTCTCAACCCCGGAAGACACCGCGCTCGCGATCACGCTGACCGGCAGCGACCCCGACGGCGACCCCCTCACGTTTGCCGTCTCGGGCGGTCCCTTAAATGGAGTGCTCTCGGGTATCGCGCCGAACCTCACCTACACGCCGACCGCCAACTACAACGGCCCCGATAGCTTCATGTTCGAGGTGAACGACGGCACGCTCACTTCGGCCCCGGCCACAGTCTCGATCACTGTCACGCCCATGAACGATCCACCGGTTCTGGCGGCGATCGGGAACAGCAGTGTGAACGAGGGGCAGCTCGTGCAGTTCACTGTATCGGCCACCGATGTCGATGGTAATCCTCTGACCTTCACGGCCACGGGTCTGCCCCCAGGAGCGACGTTTAATCCAGCCACGCAAAGCTTCAGCTATACGCCGGGCTTTGGAGTGTCTACATCGACCGCCAACAGCTTCTTCGATGTGTTCTTTGAAGTGAGCGATGGACAAGGCGGCACGGCTAGTGAGACCGTCCGGATCACGGTCGTCGACGTTCCACAACTGGTCTCGATTGAGGTGACTCCGGCCAACTCCGTCATCAACGTAGGCCAGACCCAGCAGTTCACGGCGACGGGGACCTTTGACGATGGCTCCACGCGGGTGTTGACCTCCGGGGGGACGGCCGGAACGTGGCAGCCCACGGGGTCGATGGGGACGGTGCGAACTACTCACACAGCGACCCTCCTACCTAATGGGAAAGTTTTGATCGCCGGGGGAGCCGGCCCTCTGGCCTCAGCGGAGTTGTATGATCCGGCCACAGGGATCTTTACTCCCACGGGTTCGATGGGGACGGGGCGATATGCGCACAAGGCGACCCTGTTGCCTAACGGGAAGGTCTTGATCACGGGGGGGAGACTGGATAATTCCGCCGGGAGTGAGCTGGCCTCAGCGGAGTTGTATGATCCGGCCACGGGCCTGTTTACTGCCACGGGGTCCATGGGATCGATCCGATCTGATCACACAGCGACCCTTCTGCCCAATGGGAAGGTCTTAATTACGGGGGGATCGTATTACATCTATTTCCATGCCACGGCGGAGGTGTATGATCCGGCCACAGGGGTGTTTACCCCAACGGGGTCGATGGTGGCGACCCGAGCTCATCACACGGCAACCCTCTTGCCCAATGGGACGGTCTTGATCACGGGGTGTTGTGGCTCTGCCACGGCGGAGGTGTATGATCCGGCCACGGGTATCTTTACCGCCACGGGGTCGATGGTGGCGGCCAGAGCTTATTGGCACACGGCGACCCTTCTGCCAAACGGGAACGTCCTGGTTGCCGGGGGGATGTATCCGCAGGACGATGGTACTGCCACGGCAGAGGTGTATGATCAGGCCATGGGGGTCTTTACACTCACGGGATCCATGGGGACGGGGCGAATGTATCACACAGCGACCCTCCTGCCCGACGGGGAAGTCTTGATTGCCGGTGGTCATAATATCGCTGTCACTCATGGTACGGCGGAGCTCTATCATTCAGTCACGGGAAACTTTAGCGCCACAGGGTCGATGGGGACAGGGCGAACGGCTCATACAGCAACCCTCCTCCCCAACGGGAAAGTTTTGGTGACAGGAGGGGGCACTGCCACGGCGGAGCTCTATGAGCTGCCTGCCTCTTCGGTTGTCTGGAACAGCAGCAACACCACTGTAGCCACACTTGACGCAAATGGTCTGGCCACCGGCCTCACGCCTGGCACCACGACGATCACGGCCACCTCGGGCAGCATCAGCGGGAGCACGACCCTCCGTGTGAATGCCCCGCCAGTGGCGAACGCGGGGTCGGATCAGGTGGTCGAGGCGTCTTCGGCATCCGGAGCCTCGGTGAACCTGGATGGCTCAGCCTCCAGCGATCCCGATGGCGATGCCCTCACGTGTACGTGGGAGCTGGGCGGGGCCGGCCCTGCTGCTTTGGGTTGTCAGGTCACGGTGACGATCCCCTTGGATAGCTTCACCGTGACGCTGACCGTGACCGATGCTTTTGGCGCCACGGCCACCGACACCGCTCAGATCACGGTGCAAGACACCACGCCGC
Organism: Nitrospirota bacterium; assembly: GCA_040757335.1. Taxonomy (NCBI): domain Bacteria; kingdom Pseudomonadati; phylum Nitrospirota; species Nitrospirota bacterium. Next base: position 25,483 of record JBFLXB010000003.1, read on the forward strand.
CTACGATCACGGTCACTCAGAACCCTCCGCCCAACGGCAACGGCTGGAACAACACCGATGTCACTGTGAGCTTCACGGCCGCTGACGCGGTATCAGCCGCCACGTGTACTCCGGCGTCCGTCGCACTCACCACCGAGGGGGCCGGTCAGACAGTGAGTACCACCTGCACCGATGCCGCTGGTAATAGCGCAACCGCGAACCACACTGTGAATATCGACAAGACTGTCCCCACCGTCGCGTTCAGCGCCCTGACCCCCGCGCCCAATGCCGCGGGATGGAACAGCACCGACGTGACGATCGCGTTCACGGCGTCTGACGGCCTCTCGGGCCTCGACACGGTCAATCCGACCAGTCCGCTGTCGTTCACCGTAGACGGCTCAGGCCTCACCCAGAACGTCACGGTGACCGACCGCGCCGGCAACATTGCGACGGTGACGTCACCAGTCGTGAATCGCGATACGCTGGAGCCCTCCGGCTCGATCGTCATCGAGGGCGATCAAGCGTGGGTAGGCCGGAGGAACGTCACGTTGACGTTGACCTGCACGGATGGTACGAGCGGCTGCAGCCAGATGCAGTTCAGCAACGACAACGTGACCTTCACGGCCCTGGAAGCGTTCGCCACGAGCAAGGCCTGGACCCTTACCTCAAGCAATGGGCTCAAGACCGTGTACGTCCGCTATACGGATACGGCCGGCAATGTGTCGCCTAGTCTGTCGGACACGATCATGGTGGACGGCACGAATCCGGTGCTGAGCGGGGTGGCGGATTCTCCGGATCCGTTCCGGCCTAGCAGGGGGGAGACCACGACCATCGAGTTTACGCTCTCGGACAACTTGTCGGAAACCTGTTCCATTGAAATGAGGATCTTTTCGTCCTCCAACGTGCTCGTCAGAATCCTCACCAGTCCGGCATCCTGTCCCGCGGGTGGGGCCGTGGGGTCCCTGGTGTGGGATGGGCGCAACGGTGGAGGGGTGATCGTGCCGGACGACACCTACACGTACCGGATGCGAGGGACCGACAATGCCCAAAACGGGTCGAGCCTGGTGAGCGGGACGGTGAAGGTCAGGTAGCTGAGGTGATCTTGAAAGCAGTGTCCCGGCCCGCCTCACTGAGGCGGGCCGGGACATGTGGTTTATTTATTGTCCTCATCGGTGTAACTTCCTTCGCTCCCCCCTGCACTTCGTAGTCAGCAGGTCGTCGGTTGCTGCCACACCTGGCCGGGGGGACGTTTTATATGGGAGAGCGTCTGATTAGGAGTTGGGTCTGAAACACAGAGCCGAGGGGCGTCCAACCGGACGCCCCTCGCGTTTTCTCATCGACTCGACGTACAATCCCGCCACGCCGCCTTTCCTGTTAGCGTGTGCCGATTCCTGTCTTGAGATCGAGGAACCCGATGGCGTTCGAGCTCTCGAGTCCCGTGATCGGGCCCAACGTACCGATCCCCAAGAAATACACGTGCGACGGGGCCGACCTGTCGATTCCGCTCGAGTGGCGGAACCCCCCAGAAGGCGCGCAGAGCTTTGCGCTGATCGCCGACGACCCGGATGCGCCGGGGCGCACGTGGGTGCACTGGGTGATCCACAACCTTCCTCCCGACGCGCGCAGGCTTCCGGAAGGCGTTCCGACCACGAAAATGCTGCCCGACGGGAGCAGCCAGGGGATGAACGATTTCGGACGACCGGGATACGGCGGACCGTGCCCGCCACCGGGCCGCCCGCACCGCTACGTCTTCACGCTCTACGCGTTGGACGCGATGCTTGCCGCGGACGCGGGGGCATCCAAGGCGTCTCTGCTCAAGGCGATGACGGGACACGTCTTGGGACAAGCTCAGTGGATCCGCCGGTACGGACGCTGACCCCGCCCACGCCCGGGCAGCCGCCTACTCCAGCTCCTTGAGCACTTCCTGCACGTCCGCGGGCACGAGTACGATCTCGATCCGTCGGTTTTCGGCCCGTCCTTCGGGCGTGTCGTTGCTCGCAATCGGTCGGTAAGGACCATAGCCCACGGCCGCCAACTGCGCGCCAGCGACGCCGGCTTCCTCCAGGAAGCGCAGCACGTTGGTTGCGCGCTGGGTGGAGAGCTCCCAGTTGGTGGGGAACCGCTCGCGCAACTTCTCCCCGATCGGGACGTTGTCGGTGGACCCCTCGATTCGAATCTGTTTGTCGGTGACGGTCTTGAGGATATCCCCGACCTTCTTGAGCACACCTTTCCCCGCGGGTTTGATTTCGGCCCGACCAGAGTCGAACAGGACTTTCTCGACCAGGTTGACCGAGAGTCGGTCCCGGATCTGCGTGACTTTGATCTCGCCTTTCTTGATCTCGCCTTCGAGGTCTTTTACGAGGCTGTCGTACGTGCCCTTGAGGCGCTTGATCTCCTCGTCTTTCTGGGCGCTCGTAATCTGGGCTTGTCGCTCCACTACGGCCAGCCGCTCATTGAGCGTCGCCAGCTCCTGCTCGACTCGTTGTTTCTCGGCCCGTTGCACGGCCAGTTCCTCTTCCAAGGTGCTCTTTTGGCTCTCGAGCTCTTTTCGTTGACCGTCGAGCGCGGCCACTTGTTGCTGCAACGTGGCCCGCTCCGCGGCTCCCTGGGATTCGAGCGCGCGATACCTCCCTTTGGAGACGCAGCCGGAAACCAGCACAGCGGTCAATACGAGAACCATCGGCGTGTGTTTGCAACGTGTGTTCATGGTTCCTCCTTGGGTTGAGCTGGGAGGGGACTCCGTGCTAAACGTGCCGGCGTGGACAGCTTTCTCGCGAATCCGATCTGGGTATAGGCCCACCGGTTGACCGGCCACCAGCGGCGCCACGCAATGTCCAAACGGTTCAGGGCCATCACGGCGCGCTCGGCCCGCCCGATGCGGTCCGAGAACTGAAGCCGTTCCGGCCGCGGGATCAAAAAGGAGAAGAAATCGAATCCGTACGTCCGCTCCAGCCTGAAACCGTGGCTCGCGAGCAGGTCGCGCATCTCCTGCCGGCCGAAGGTGTTGAACTCCAGTTGGCGGCCGCGGAATGACCAGGCGTGCGTGTGGCCTCGCTCGGGATCGACCCGCGCGCGACGGCGTTCCTCCGCGTCCCACAGCAGTCCGGGGTGGTACTTGTTGTCGTAGTCCAGCACCAGCAGCGCGCCGGGTCGGCACAGACGGGAGAGTTGCGCGAGCGCCGTGTCGTAGTCCGGGATGTGGCCGATCACGTCACCGTACGCGATCACGCAGTCGAACGAGGCGTCCGGCAACGGCGGCTTAGTGAGGTCCGAACACACGAACCGCACGTTGTGCACGCGTTCGCGCACGGCGCGCTGCTCGGCCAATGCCAGCGCGTCGGGAGACACGTCCAGACCCGTGACGTGTTTGGCGAAGCGGGCGGCGTAGAACGTGTGGTAGCCTTCGCCGCATCCCACATCCAACACCGACTCGTACGGCCCGCCGTGGCGTTGTTGCTCGAAAATTTCGCGTTGGCAGGTGTCGAAGAGTTGGTAGATCCGGATGAAGTACGGGAACTGCGCGAGGTCGAGGCCCGCGATGTTGGCGTAGAACGCCTTGACCTGTTGGACGTGCCGGGCGGGATCCGGCAGCTTGCGATGAGGCGTCAACATCCGCGCGGCATTATACGCAAGACCCGTGTCGAAGTCATTTCGCCAGCACTTTGGCCGTGGTCTTGAAGTGCACTTTGGCGAAGGTCGAGAGCGCCGCTTCCCCCTTGGCGCGCACCAGGCGTTTGGCGGCGGCGTCTACCAGGTCGGAGGCGCCTTTGGGCAGGACCAGGCCCGCTTCCTCGGAGAGCCGGTCGAGTCGCCGCACGAACTCCGCGCGCGCCACGACCGACGCCGCGGCCACTGCCACGTCTTCCTCGGCCCGCGGGCGTTGCTGGAGCTCGATGGCCCGGCCCTTGCGCATCAGCGCGTCTTGAATGAAGCGCTCGTCGCCGAATTGATCGCTGATGGCTCGCGTCGCCGGGCAGCCGGCCTCGAGGAGGTTCTCGATTGCGCGGGCGTGGCCCCAGCCGAGGAGTCGATTGAGGTTCTTCAGCTTGCCGTAGAGTTCGTTGTACTTGGCGGGTCCGATCGCGACCACGCTGGTACGGCAGAGCCCCGGAATGTCCCCGGCCAGGTCCGCGATCGTGCGGTCGGAGAGCCGCTTGCTGTCTCGCACGCCCGAGGCGCGCAACATGGCCGCCGTCTCTTCGTCCACGCAGACCGCGGCGATGACCAGGGGGCCGAAATAGTCGCCCTTGCCCGACTCGTCCACCCCGATCCAGGCGGAGGTCGAGTTCATGGGCATCCCGGGAAACGATGGCCGGCTGGGTGGGGCCGCATGCCGGGCGACTCTAGCAGAAGGGGTTCGGCCGATCAAGGCAAACCGCCTTGCTTTCTCGTCTGGCCCTGTGCTATAAACCGCAGTCCTTGCTCTCGCCACGGTGCGAGGGCTTTAGAGCCAAAAGGAATCCCATCGAAGGAGTTCCATCGCATGGCGGTCTACGAAACCATTTTTATCGTCAAGACCTCGGTCTCCGAGGAAGAGTTGGCGGCGCTCGTCGCCAAGGTTCGCGGGGTCATCGAAAAGCACGGCGGCGAGGTCCTTAAGGTCGAGAACTGGGGCAAAAAGAAGCTCGCGTACGAAGTCCGCAAGGAAAAGAAGGGCACCTACGTGTTCTATCGGTTTCGCGGGCCCGGCGCGGTGGTGTCGGAGTTGGAGCGGCAGTATCGCGTCGAAGACGCGATCATCAAGTTCATCACCGTGAAATGTGATCCCAAGTTGCTCGCGGAAGAGATGGCGCGCGAAAGCGCGGCGAGCCATGCCTCCCCGGGAGGGCACGGAGGCGGGGCGGCCGCGGCGGAGCCCATGACGCCCGCGTGAGCGGCCGCGGCCCGGGAGATCGGACATGGCGAGTTTCAACAAAGTGATCTTGATGGGGAACCTGACCAAGGACCCCGAGATCCGGTACACCCCGAGCGGTACGCCGGTGGCCACGTTCGGGCTCGCCGTGAATCGACGCTACAAACAGGGCGAGGAACTGAAAGACGAGGTGTGTTACATCGACATCGTGGTGTTCGGCAAACAAGCCGAGCACTGCGGACAATACTTGGGCAAGGGACACGGGGTGATCGTGGACGGCCGCCTGCAGCAGCGACGGTGGGAAACCGACGACGGGCAGAAGCGGAGCAAACACGAGGTCGTGGCCCAAACCATCAACTTCCTCCCCAAGCGCACGGATCAAGGCTCTGCGGGCGGTCCGACCGGTGCCGGGAAAACGGCTGCCGCGCCCGAGGCCCAACCGCAGGAGGAGTTCGTGGATCAGGACGTGCCGTTTTGAGCGAGTGTCGCCAACACATCCTTCACCGTTTGCCAGGAGTTGACTACCGATGAGATCCGCATCCCCCGCATCGTCAACCGCTTCCGCCGCGTCGGGCAAGGACTCGCGCGCCGGTGCCGCAGGCGCAGGCGCCGCGTCAGACCGAAAATTTTTCGGGCGGCGGAAGGCGTGCCGGTTCTGCACCGACAAGGTCGTGGGGATCAGTTACAAAGACGTGTCGATGCTCCGAAACTATCTGACCGAACGCGGCAAGATCATGCCGCGGCGCCTCTCCGGGACGTGCGCGCGCCATCAACGCGAATTGACGCTTGCGATCAAGCGCGCCCGCAATATCGCGCTGGTCGCGTTCACCGAAGAGCGCTAGGAGTCCGTCCATGAAAGGCCATCTGCTGCGTTGGCGCTGCGCTTCCGGTCCTCACGTACCTACTGCGTACGCTCCGGTGCGGTGCTCGCGGCGCCTTGCATCTGGCGCTTTCCTGAACGGACTCAAAGCGCCGATTGCTCGGGCAGGCTCCTAGCAAGTCCGCTGCTCGGTTGCGCCGAGCGGCTTCGTGTCAACAATCTCTATCTAAATGGTGTTCAGAAGCCAGATTTCCCGGCGTCCGTGACCGGACATGGCGCGTATCGACAAGAAGACGCTCTGGCTGGTCACCGCCGCCGCGGCGGCCCTCGTGCTCTTGCTCCAGTTCTGCCCCGCCACGCGAGCCCCGACCACGCTCACGCTCAAGACGTCGTCGGGCGTCTTGACCATCGATGTGGTGGACTCGCCGGAACGGCGGTTGTTCGCGTTGGGAATGCTCACGCGGTTTCCGCCGGATCGCGGACTATGGCTCGTGTTCGAAGACACGGAGCGTCCGAGCCTGTGGTCCAAGACCCTCCAGGTTGAAGCGGATCTGTTGTGGCTGGACGACACCCGGCAGATCGTGGATCGAGACCTCAGGGTCCAACCGTGCCCGCAGGCGCCCTGCCCGGACTACACCCCGGACCGCGGGGCGGTCTCGGTGTTGCTGCTTCCGCCGGGTACGGCGGAGGACGCGGCCCTGGCGATGGGACAGACCGCGTTTCTCCGGCCCGGGACCGGCTCGTGACCGTGGGCGGCCGCGCGGCTTGCACGCGTGAGCACGACTTGTTATAGTTGCCGGCGTTGTGAGTCGGCCGATCAAAACCAAGCCCGTTGCACGGAAACGGCCCTCGACCGCGCGCCAACGCCCGGTGCGGGCCGCGAAAGGGGCCGCGAAGGCGGGGGCCGACAAGCGGCCGTCGGTCAACGGCGCGTCGGCGCGCACGTCCAGGGGACCCGAACGGCGGATCGCGGACCGCGCGCCGGTCATGGTCCTGGAAGTCCGGGGCAAATCCTACGACAAGATTTTCGTCGGCTACGCGGAGAACATCAGCCGCAGCGGCTTGTTTCTTTCGGCCGCCAACCCGCCCGCGGTGGGTTCGACATTCCCGGTCGAGTTTGTTCTGCCGGACAATCGGACGTTGGTCCAGTGCACGTGTCGCGTCGTGTGGCAACACCGGTACACGACAAGCGGACGGCCATCCGTGGGCGTGGGAGTCGAATTCCTCGACCTAGACACGCTCAAACGCGCATTGATCGACCAATGGGTGAAGCGAAAACTCGGCGCTGGTCGCCCCTCTGTCGCGCGATCCAACGGCGCATCCAAAGTCCGCCGATAAGAGGGCGTTGCTCCGCAACGGAGCGACCGATGAATCTGATCCGCATCGATCCCGTAAAGAAATGGAGGGGGCAATCCGGCTTTACTCTCATCGAGATCATGATCGTGATGACGATCGTGGGCATCTTGATGACGTTGGCGGAGCCTTCGTATCATGCCCAGATCGTCAAGGCGCGCGAGGCGTCGTTGAAGAAGAGTCTGTTCGTCATGCGCGACGTGATCGACCAGTTCGCGGCGGATCAGGGGCGATATCCGGAGAGCCTGCAGACGTTGGTGGACGAAGGCTATCTGCGCGGGCTGCCGGTGGACCCCTTCACCAAGGCGAGCGATACGTGGATCGAGGTGCGTGAAGACACGGCCGACGCGGAGGATTCGCCCGGGATCTTCGACGTGCACAGCGGCAGCAACCTGGTGGCGTCGAACGGCACGCCGTACAACGAATGGTGAAGGGGCAGAGCGGTTTTTCTTTCCTGTTTGTTCTTTTCGCGCTCGTCTTGGTGGGGCTCAGCATGATGGGGGCCAATAAGCAGTGGGTGACGATGATGAAGCGCGAACGAGAGGCGGAATTGTTGTTTCGGGGGCACCAGTACCGGCGTGCCATCGCGAGCTACGTGGAGTCCGTGCCGGGGGCCCGGCAGTATCCGCTGCGCGTTGAGGATCTCCTGAAAGACCCTCGAAATTCGAAACGCCATTTGCGCGCGGCCTATACCGACCCGATCACCGGAGGGCCGTTTTTCGCGGTTCCGTGTCGCGACCGGATCAAGGGCGTGTATAGTCCGAGCGACGCGATGACGCTCAAACACGACAATTTCCCTCCGGAGTACGAACAGTTCCGCGCCACCGTGTTGCATCGGGAGTGGGTCTTTCTCTACGAGCCCGGCGCGCCTGGATCGCAGCCGGCGCAGCCTGCCCCGCCGGTCGTGCCCGGCCCCAAGGGGCCCGTGGCGGCTCCTCCTGCGCTCGCTCCCATTCCCTGCTGAGGTATGCCCCTCGCCGCGTGGCGCACTCATCCAGCGAGGCGATACCTCCCGGCCACGCTGGCGATTCTGGGGATCGCGGCGGCGCCCTTCGCCCTGATCGCGCTGCTGGGAGAGTCGACATCCTCGAGCGTGGCCCCGGAGATCGTGGGCATCCAGTCGTGGATCAATTCCGAGCCCTTGACCTTGGCCGGTCTGCGCGGCAAGGTGGTGTTGGTGGACTTTTGGACGTACACGTGTATCAACTGCCTGCGGACGATCCCGCATTTGAACGGATGGTACCGGCGCTACCGTGACGACGGTTTGGTGGTAGTCGGCATACACAGCCCTGAATTTGCGTTTGAGCGCGACCCCGAGCGGGTCAAGCGCGAAACCGCCCGCCTGGGAATCACCTATCCGGTGGCGGTGGATAGCGAGAAAAAAACGTGGGGCGCGTACCGCAATCAGTACTGGCCCCACAAATATCTGATCGACCGGGGGGGCAACATCCGGTTCACGCAGATCGGCGAAGGCGGCTACGTGGAAACCGAGTCCCACATCCGCACCCTGTTGGCCGAGGACGGCCGAACCATCGATCCGCTGATGGCGGTGGTGAATCCCGAACCCGTGGAACCCAAGGCCATCGCCACGCCCGAGATTTACTTCGGCTCCTATTTCGGGCAATTCTTGGGTAACCCGCTGGGGCTGCGCAGCCTCGGAGAGGCCGTGTATTCGGAGCCTGCGCGGATCGAGCCCAACCTGTTCTATCTGGTGGGCGCGTGGTCCATCGGCGAGGAGTCCGTGACCGCGGTGAGCTCGGGTGAACACCGCATCCATCTGAAGTATGCGGCCAAGGCCGTGAACTTCGTCGCGGCCGCGCCGGGGCGGGAAATCGGCGTCGAGGTCCTGCTCGACGGTCGGCCGCTCGATCCCGACGAGCAGGGTGCGGACGTGGTGCGCGACGGCCGCGGCCGCACCGTGGTGCGCGTGAGCGAGGGCCGGATGTACCGCTTGATCGATCGCCGCGCGGGCTACGGCACCCATACCGTCACGCTCGTGTTCGACCGGCCCGGGTTGCAGGCCTACACCTTCACGTTCGGATAGGGTGAAAGAACCCGAGGGTCAAAAGCATCTCGCTGCTCGGCCCGTCACCACAGGGCCTGCGCGGCGCCACGCGAGCGAGGATAGGAGGGAGCATGAAAGAGTGGCTGGAACAGCCGGGCTTTTTGAGCCCGTACGGCACGATGGGCGCGGACCTGAGTTTCGCCCTGGCGGTGGGCTTCACCGTCTTGTTCCTGGTGGGGTGGCGCCAGGCAAAACAACGCAAGGGGCAGACGCACCACGTGGTGACGCTCTGGGCGATGTTGGCCATGATCGCCTATTTCGTGGCCTATTACGTGAACCGGGGGCTCGGCGCCCTCGCGTTCGAGGGCGAGGAGGGCTTCGGCGGTCCCCCCGAGCTGTATGACACCCTGTTCAGCCCGCTGCTCACGTTCCATATCCTGGTGGTGACCATCGGGTTGGTCATGGCCGTGTATATGATCGTCCTGGGGTTTCGCACCTCGGTGCGGCAGGGTCAGACCAGGACGTTGACCGCGGGCACTCCCAAGGGCTCCGGGCTCGCGTTTTCCGGATGGATCCTGTTGGCCGCGATCGTGGCGCCGTTGCTGCTGTTCGGGATCCGCATCATGTTCACGGCTCCCACGATCGGCAAGTTCATCGGTTGGGTGTCCACCGGCCTCTTGGTGGGGCTCGGGGTCCTGGCGGCCGAGGGCGTGGGCCGGTTCCTGTATCCGGACGGAGAGCGCCGCCACCGCGCCATCGGCACGTTCACCATGATCCTCTATGTGATCGCCCTGTTGACCAGCACCGTGACCTGGGTGATGTTGTACGTGATCTGGAAGCCGACCATCGGCTGACGGCGGGATGACGGCGCGGACCCGCACGGCGCGCCCCGCGGACATCGGCCCGCCACGCCAAGGCTCTTCCCATTCCCCGTGAATTCGGGTATGATGGCCGCGCTTTTCAGCCTACACATCACCCTATTCCAAGGAGGCACTGGTATGGCTAAGGCAATGACGAAGTCGCAGATTATCGATCATCTGGCAACACGACTTGATCTTCCCAAGAAGACCGTAGTGAGCGGGCTCGAAACCCTGGTGACCCTCGCGTACAAGGAAGCCAAGAACGGATTCACGCTGCCGGGTCTCGGCAAGCTGGTATTGGTCAATCGCAAGGCGCGCATGGGGCGTAATCCCCAGACCGGGGAGGCGATCAAGATCCCCGCAAAGCGCGTGGTGAAATTCCGTGTGGCCAAGGCTGCTAAAGACGCGATCCTGGGGGGGCGGTAACCCGTATTCACGCCTTCAGGCATTGCAGGATCGGCTTGAAATCTCAAGCCGGATTGACGAGAATAGCCACGTGTTGCGAAGCGTGAGATGACGGCTCCCAACGACTTAAAGACCATTCTGGGAAAACTCCAGTTTCCCGACGATGCGCAGGTCATGCGTCAGATCGTGGATCAGACGCTGCAGGTCAAGCTGCGCATGGGGCGGATCAAGCGCAAGATCGTGGTCATGAGCGGCAAGGGCGGCGTGGGCAAAAGCATGTCCACCGTCAACCTCGCGCTCGGGTTCGCACGCAAGGCCGACCGGGTCGGCGTGTTGGACGTGGACCTCAATGGCCCGTGTGTGCCCAAGATGCTGGGCATCGGGGGGAAGCGGTTCGAGCTGACGCCCGAGGGAGCCCTCCCGCCCCTCGGCCCGCTGGGCATTAAAGTCGCCTCCATGGATTTCTTCCTCCGCGAACACGCGCCCGTGCGGTGGAAGGGGTCGATCGAATTGAGTCCGGTCTGGTTGGGCATGTTGGAAATGAACGTTATTCGGGAATTGTTGGCGGACATTGCGTGGGGGGAACTCGATATCTTGCTCGCCGATCTCCCTCCAGGGGCCGCCGCGGACAAGCCGCCGGCCCTGGCCAATTTTCTTCCGGATCTTGACGGCGCCGTGATCATCACCACCCCGTCCGAGGTGACCACCGACGTGGTGCGAAAATCCGTCCTCTACGCGCGCGACGTGGGGATTCCGGTGATCGGCCTCATCGAGAATATGAGCGGGTATCACTGTCCTCAGTGTGGACACGAAAGCGATCTGTTTGCCGGCAGCGTGGAAGCGCTGGCCGCGGAGTTGGACGTGCCGCTGTTGGGCAAGATCCCGTTCGATCGGGACCTGAGCCAGCGATGCGACAGCGGTAACCCCTTGACCGATTCCAGTCATCCCATGGCCCGCCGATTTGACGAGATCGTCCAGCGGATCGTCGACTGTCTGAATTTCAGGGAGATCGTGGCGCAACGGTTGTAGCCCGCGCGTTGTGCGGGCGTGGTTTGGAGGACGCGATGAAGTTCGTGTGCATGAACTGCGAGACCTTCATGCTGTTTCAGAAGGTCGAGAAACCCGGCGAAGGGTCGCTCGGCGTGGAGTTTCTCTGTCCGTCGTGCAAGGCAAGGTTTTCGATGGTCACCAACCCCGGCGAGACCCAGATGGTCCAAGCCTTGGGCGTGAAAATCGGCGGACGCACCACGGCTCCCGAAGCGTTTGAATTGACCCGCGGCACGCTCAAAGAAGGCGCGGAGTGTCCGGTTCCCGGCGCAGCCGCAATGGCGGCTCCTGCGATGACCAGCGGAGCAGTCACGAGCGAGAGCGGGGCCGGGAGTTGTCCCTTTTCATCCATGGTGGCATCCATGGGCGCGGGTGGCGCCGAACAATCAACCGCGCTGGAATGGTCAGCCGAAGCTCTCGAGCGATTGGCCAAGATCCCGGACTTCGTGCGTCCGACCGTCAAGATGGAGGTCGAAGCCTATGCCCGCCAAGCAGGCGAGACGTTCGTGACGCAGGCCATGCTCGATAAATATAAAACCGCGCCCGGAAGCCTCACCTGGTCTTCCGAAGCCTCCAAGCGCCTGGAGAACATTCCCTTCTTCATCCGCCCGATGGCCAAAAAGGAGATCGAGCGCCTGGCGCGGGAAGAGGGCCGAACGGAGGTGACCGTCGAGGTCATGGACCACGCCAAGACGGCATTCGCGAAATTTATGGGCGGCTAAGGGCCGGTTCTTGAGAGATTTGCTTGCTCAGAAATCCCCTTCCCCCCTTGCGGGGGAAGGATGGGATGGAGGCTACCAGGCCCGATGATGGCATGCCCCCGGTCGATGCGGACACCGTCTCCGTAGGCGCCCCCACCCTGCCCCTCCCCCGCATGGGGGGAGGGAAATCTCAAGCTGAGGTGAGCCAACGGCTCATGGTCACTAATGGAATTGGCTCCACTTACACGGTCCTCTGACGCTATTTCCTTTATCAAGTCGCTGGAACAGGAAATCTTGGCGCACGAGGCCGTGCGGCATCCGTTTCTCGCGCGGTTCGCTTCGGAGCCACTGACCGTGGCGCAGGTTCGCGCGTTCGGGCTCCAGCACTATCAGCTCGTCAAAGTCTTTACCACCTATATGACGAATCTGCTGCCGAAGATTCCGGATCGCGACGCGGCGGAGTTGTTTCGCCACGTGTTCGACGATGAGTTCGGAGCGGTCAGCGGGCGATCCGCTGCGGTGGGCCAAGCCACGATCTTTCGCAGCCACGTGCACCTGTATCGCGATTTCTTGTCCGCGCTCGGGGTGCAAGAAGAGGAGTGGGGTCGGGTCAAGCCTTTGGCCGAGACCGAGGCGTACATCAGGGGCCACCTCGCGCTGACGCGGGACGCGGATTTCCGAGTCGGCCTCGGCGCCGTGGGGCCGGGCCATGAATTTTCCATTCCCACCATGTTTCAGTCATTGGTCGCGGGGATCCGGCGCAATACCGACTTGAGCGACAAGCAGATCGAGTACTTCACGTTACACATCGAAGAAGACGTGGAGCACGCCGAGGTCTTCAATTCGCTGATCGCGCGCCACGCCGGGACCGAGGAAGGGCGGTCGCTCATTCGCGAGGGCGCCATGCGTTCCCTGAAACGGCGCACGCTGTTCTGGGACGGGCTGTCTCGACACGTGTTTGGCCCCGTGCCCAGCGGAGAAGGAGGACGAGCATGAGCCAATCGTCCGACACCCAGATCGTGTGGAGCGAAGCCGCGATGGAGCGGCTGAAACTCGCCCCGATTTTTTTGCGCGGCATGGTCAAGAAGCTGGCCGAGAAAAAGGCCCGCGAGCTGGGGATTGCGGTGATCACGGCGGAACATCTGGCCGAGTGGAAGAACACCTCGATGGGCGGCATGGGCGGGGAGGCGGGTCTGAAGGAAGCCGCGGACCAGATCGCCAAGGGACAGCTCCCGTGGACCCAGGCGGCCAAGCAGCGCCTGGCAACCGCGCCCGGGTTCATGCAGGACATGGTCCGGCGGATCGCGGAAGACGTCGCGCGCGAACGCGGACACATGGAGGTCAACGTCGAGTTGCTGGAGAAGGTCGAAGAGCTCGGCGCGCTCGACGACGCGAAACCGCGTGAAGAAATGCCGTGGACCGAGGGCGCCACGGCCAAGCTGATGAAAAAGGTGGAAGGCACACCGCCCATGGCCACCGAATTCGTGGTCCAGATGCTCAAAGCCGACGCGGAGGACCTGGCGCGCAGCCTGGGGGTGTCCGAGATGACGGAAGACGCGCTGACCAAGGTTTGGGAAACGCCGCAGAGCGACGTGCGCTGGAGCGAAGAGGCGTGGGCGCGGCTACAGACCTCGCCGGATTTCGTGCGCAGCGGCATCAAGAAGGCCGCGGAACGGCGGGCGCGCAAGGCGGGCGCCACGGTCATCACCTCGGAACTGCTGACCAAGTTTCGCAACGAGGCCATGATGAAGGCCGTGATGCGGATCCGCAAACTGGGCTACACCGAGCTCACGTTCGACGCGTTCGACAAGGCCAAACAAGAGGTCAAACGCCTCCAGGGCAATGAACAGGCGGAGAGCCGATTGGAAGAGATCCGCGCGTACATGAAGAAAAAGCCCCATGTCGGCGTGCTCGGCGAGGAACTAATGACGCGTTTCCGGAAATACCTCAGAGGCGAAGGAGATCTCAAGATTGGTTCTTAAGTGCCTGTCCGAGTCATCGATCAGCTGAGCCCGTTCAGGCTGCTCAAAAAGTTCCGGCTGCAAGGCCGCAGGGAGGAGGAAACCGGAGCGTACTGGGTCGTACGTGAGGATTTCCGACGACCGAGAACGCCGCAGACGGACTTTTTCAGCAGCCTGCTGGAGCGCTCCCGTGCATGAGAGCGCCGACCACGGCGGCCCACTCCAGCGCTTCGGCGTGTCGATCGAATCCCACCTGCTGGAGCGCTTTGATCGCGTCATCGAGCAAAAAGGCTACACCAACCGCTCCGAGGCAATCCGCGACCTGATCCGCGATTCCCTCGTCGAACAGCAGTGGGACGAAAACCGCGACATTATCGGGACCATCACCATTGTCTACGATCACGAGGTCCGCGAGCTCTCGGACACGCTGACGGACCTCCAGCACCAGCACCAGAAACTCTTCCGCTCCACCCTCCACATCCACCTGGACGAGCACAACTGCCTGGAAGTGCTGGTAGTCCAGGGCAAAAGTAAAGACGTGAAGTACGTGGCCGATCGCCTGATCGGCACCAAGGGCGTCAAGCACGGCAAGTTCACGATGACGACGACCGGGAAAGATCTCTAGTCTAGTCAAAGGCCTGCTCCGGGCCCCAGATTCCCTAGCTGCTTATAAGTCTAAAATCCCCTATTTTCTGAGCGATTCGCTCTTCTAGTAGCACGAAAATAAAATTGTTGACACGGAAGGTGCAGTGGTGCTATTTATTTTACATACGTAGCACCAAGAGAGGCGATGATGCAGGTGCGATGCTGCTTGTGGGGAATGGCGGTGACGATGGTGGCAATGCTTGGTGTGGGCTCACCGAGCATCGCCGCGGACGACGACGTGTGGAAAGAGATCGAGGGGCTGAAAACGCGCCTAAGGGCGCTAGAGGAGGGGAGCGGCGCTGCAGAACCCTTCCAGGGCGAGGCCGCAGGTCACAGGCCCCACCCGCTGCACTCGCTGGCGAAAACAACCCTCGACGGAGACATCACCATGATCGGCCAAACGACCCCGTCAGTTGCCCCGGGCCCGCAATCGGAGGGCACCATGTCGGTAGACTTGTTCTTTGAACATCAGGTTAGTGACGCCGGGCTGGTGCTGCTGCACCTCGATGTAGCTCAGGGACAGGGGTTTCAGTTTTTCCCGGTATTTGTCGCGCCGAACGGGAATCCGACTGGTTCAAACAACGACATCGAAACGTTCGATGGTCAGACGGCGATCCACCTGGCTCAAGCGTACTATCACCACCATTGGTTCACGAAGCGGGTCGAATTGACCATCGGCCAGTACGACCCTACGGCCTTCTTCGACACCAATGCCTACGCGAACAGCGAGCGCACGCAGTTTGTCGCTCCGGCGTTTGGGACGAATCCGGCGCTCGAATTCGGAGGAACCGGCAACTTCTACGGATTCGGAGGCGTGTTGGAGATTCGACCGGTCGAGCCCCTCACAATGATTCTCGGCGTGATGGAGGGTGACGGTGATTACCGCGAGATGTTTACCCGGCCGTGGTCAATTGCAGAGGTGGATCTTGACCTGGACGCGTTCGGCCGCGAAGGCACGTACCGGTTTTTCGTGTGGGCAAACCATCGCCATCACGAGCCGGCGTTTTCACTCGATCCGGATTTTCGGAACCGCGGCTGGGGTTTCAATTTCGACCAGGCGGTTTCCGCGCACGTCGGGATCTGGGCACGCTTCGGCGTCCAGGACGACCGGGTGGCGTTTTTCGATCGGTCGGCGTCCGTCGGGGTGCAGCTGGGAGGCGGAGGTATCGGGCGTCCGCACGACGCGTTCGGCGTGGGATACGGCCTCACGATGATCGGTGACGAGTACCAGGCGTCGCAGGCCGCGGCCGGGGCCCCGCAGTTCGACGCAAACGAAGGGTATCTTGAGGCCTATTACCGGTATGTGCTATCAGGGGATGGCGAGCGGATCGGCGTGGCCGTGTCTCCCGACGTGCAGTATGCCACGAACGCGGGCGGCGATCGGTCGATCGACCCGATCATGGTGTACGGGGTGAGGTTTCAGGCGTTCTTTTAGATAGGGGAGGCAGCGCATGTTCTCGATCAGGTCGTGTCAAAGGGTTCTCAGCCTCACGGTACTCGCCGCGGTGATCGTCGCAGCGCCGACGCTTGCGGCGGACACGGGGAAGAAGATCAAAGTGCTCACCACCGTGGCGCCGGTCACGAATATCGTACGCAACGTGGCCGGTTCGAACGTGGAACTGCATGGGTTGATACCGGAAGGATCCGACTCGCACACGTTCGAGCCGGTGCCCAGCGACGTGAAGTACATCGCCCAGGCCGACCTGATCATCGTCAACGGTTTGCACCTCGAAACACCGACCATGCACCTGACCGAGGCGAACAAGAAGAAGTCGGCCATGGTGGTCCGGTTGGCCGACCAGACGATCTCGCGCAAAGAGTGGGTCTTTGATTTCTCGTTCCCGGAAGATAAGGGCGATCCCAACCCCCACCTGTGGCTCAATGTGGCGCACGCCATGAAGTACGCGGAGCTGGTGCGTGAAGCTCTCGTGAAGGTTGATTCCGCCAACACGGCGGCCTACGATGCGAACACCGCGGCATACCTGGCCAAGCTCAAGCAGCTTGACGAGGCGATCCTGGCCACAATGAAGACGATCCCCGAAAGAAATCGGAAACTCGTGACGTACCACGACTCGTGGGCGTATTTTTGTCCGCGTTACGGGTGCAAGGTGATCGGCGCGGTCCAGCCCTCGGACTTCGCCCAGCCCACGCCCCAGGACATGGTGGCGTTGATCAAACAACTGAAAGCAGAAGCCGTACCCGCGATTTTCGGTTCCGAAGTTTTCCCCAGCAAGGTGTTGGATCAGATCGGCCGAGAGGCGGGGGTAAGGTTCATCGACACGTTGCGCGACGATGATTTGCCAGGAGAACTCGACTCCCCGGAACATACCTACGTTGGCATGATGAAGGAGAACGTCGAAACCATGGCGCGGGTGCTGGGGGGCGACTCGTCCTTGATGAAGAACATCGATCCTGCCAACGTGGGACGCTGAACTCTCAGTAAGCCAGGACTACACCCACCACGCCGGTGTAGGTCTTTTCAGGATGGTTCGCGTCGACGGGCAGCAAGTCGTGCGTGTACTCGGCGAGAAACTTCACGTTTCGGAGGTGGTAGTACGTGACGTTTGCCGTCAGGGTACGACGGTCGAGCGCGGGCAGATCATTCGATGAGACCTGGTTGTACAACAGCACACCCGTCCACCGGTCGCTGAAATGGGTGTCGGCTTCGATGAATCCGCCGCTGTGATCGACGGCGGGTTCGCCAGGCGTGAAGGTGGGGTGGTCGTCGTGTCCGAAGATCCAGTTGGCCCGTAGGTCGGCCCGCCGGCCGAGCGGCACGGACAGGTCAGGACCGTACCGGTAAAAGCGGTTTGATTGGCTAGTGAGCAGGTCCTGATCCTTGCCGTGATAGCCGAACACACCCAGCGTCATCCAGGGTAGGTCTGCGGCAATCCGTGCCATCTGGTTCTTGTAGGCATTCGTATCGAAATTCCCGTTGTCCAATTGTCCCAGCCCATTGCCGTTGGTTACGCCCGCCATCAGAAACGCCGGGCCGGCCGACCACGTGGTCAGCGCGCCACGGTCGTAGGTCAGTTGGAATCCCGGCGCGGCGTCTCCGGTCGCAGTGTTCACTACGTTGGTTGTGTAGATCGAGATGTCTTGAAACGTCAGGCGTTGCTCCCGCGGGTAGAACGTGTCCATGACCTGGAACTGGCCCACCACCGCGTCCCAGTCCTGGTTGCCGAGGTTGTTGAAATAGAGAAACGCGTCTTCGACCCCCACGACTTCACCGCCCTCGGAAGCCAGAAAGTAGAAATAGTACGTGAGGTCCTTGGCCAGATAACCGGTGCTGAACAATTTGACAACAAGGGGAGATTCGAAGTCCGTGGTCACCGCGGTGTCGTTACGCGCGCGAAAGTACCCGTCCGCACGGATCCCGAACATCGGGCTGGTCGGCAGATTGAGCAGGGGATCTCCGGTCTCGACCGCCTTCCCTTTGGGATCCTCGCCGGGAAACTGGTACCCGTTGCCCGCGTAGTCCTGCCCGAAGTCGTTGAGCTTGGGGAACGCCACGTGGCACATGACGCAACTGACGTTGTACCGCCTTGCGAAGCCGGGGTTGGCTTCGGCCAGTTCCGCACACGCTCCAAGAGATGCGATCCCAATCAGGACACATTGGGCGAACCGCCGAAATCCATTCATCATTTCATCATTACATCAGGTAGGGATGATTCACGTGCGTAGCATCTTAGGTTCGTGTTGCGATCCATGTCAAGGCGAACCCGCACCTCGCAATCCGTCGTCTCGCCTTAACTCGCGTGCGTTGACGACGGCAGCCCACCCGTAGTATGGTGGGCGCCATGATTCGTCGTTTCCGTACAGGGATGCGCCTCGTGACCGTCTGGACCGCGGTGCTCGCGCTCTCGGTCTTGCCGTTCGTACACGCGCACGCCGGGGTCCCGTGGTCCCATACGGGCGATCACGCCCATCCCCCGATTGTTCACTCCGTTTTTGCCTCCGACGAGGCTGCGCATCCCCTGACGGAGCCGCAGCGTCCCGCTCCCGGTGAGGCGCTGGCAACTGCCCCGCATGACCTCGGATATCAGATCGAGGTCGTCTCGGGCATGGCCATTCCCCCGATGCTCTTTGAAGCGGGCAAGGCGGGCGTGCTCCCGACCGTGTCCGCGACCCATCAACCGGTTCCCGCCGAGGCGTTGCCACCGCTTGGCCTCATCGAGACCTCGGCTGCTCCCCGCGCTCCACCGTCTCCGTCCCTCTCCTAAGTTTTTCCATTTCAACGGTGTGATCTCGACAGACGCGTAGTGAGCGCGTCATGACGCGTCTGTGCCGTCTGTTCGGATCGAGCGTGCGCGGACTCGCGCAGGAGCGTGTGGATGAAGCGCGTTGGGACAGCCCTGTGGTTGGTGATTGTTCTCGCGGCAAGTGGAACCGAGCCATCGTTCGGAGCCCGCGATGAGCCCGCGACGGTGTTAACTGTGGACCGCGCGGTCGAATTGGCTCTGGAGCGCAACATGGATGTACTGGTGAGCCGGTTCGGTCTGGATCGGGCAGAGGCGAATCGACTCCTCGCCGCGGCGTACCCGAACCCCGAGTATTGGTTCAACCAGGAAGGCCTGTCCGCCGGATTTGAGCGCGAGGCCAACAATGTTCGCTACCACCGGATCGAACAGGTCATCGAGGGATTCGGGAAGCGGCGACACCGGGCGGCCGCCGGCGAGGCCGGCGTCGAAGAGGCGCGTGCGGAGTTTCAGGACACGGTACGCCTTCTGATTTTTGAGCTCAGGAAAACGTTTTACGAGGTCCTGCTGACGCAAGCGAACGCGGAAACAGCCGCCGCCAACCTCCAGCGGTTTCGTGAGGTCGTGGCGATCACCGAGTCCCGCTTCGAGCAGGGCGAGATTCCGGAGGCGGATGTGATTCGCACCAGGGTCGAGGCGCTTCGCTTCGAAGACGACGCGAGGTCGGCCGGGGTGGTATTGGCCACGGCCAAGAGTCGGTTGGCCCTCCTGATCGGTCTGGACGGGCCGGTGGAGGTCCAAGGCTCATTGGAACGCGACCTGGATCAGCTGCTTGCGGAGCCCGTGTCCTCGGCCGATCGCCTGGTCGAGCGGGCATTGGCCGCAAGACCGGATCTGGCAGCTGTCCAGGCGAGCCAGCGTCGGGCCGAAAGCGAAATGAGGCGGAATCGCGCGTTGCGCTACCCCGACCTGACGGTGGGGTTGGAGTCCGAGTACAGCGCGGGGGTGCAGGGCGCGGATGATCTCTCGACGTTCGGGTTCGGTCTGGGTGTCACGCTCCCGATCTGGAATCGGAATCGAGGCGGGATTGCCCTGGCTCAGGCCGATCTTAGGCAGGCTGAAACGCGGGTGCAGCAGCAGGAGCGCGTGATCCGGGCCGAGATCGAGACCGGGCTGGAGCAACTCCGGGTGAGCGCCGAGCGGGTCCGGGCGGTGCGCTCGCAACTACTGCCGCAAAGTCAGGAGTCCCTAACGATCGCCAAGGCGCTGTACGAGGAAGGGGCCACCGGCCTGCTGCAACTGCTCGACGCGCAACGCGCCTTCAACGAGACCCAGCTTCGCGCCCACCAGATCCTTTTCGAATACCACGTCAACCGGTGGCTGCTCGAACGCGCCGTGGGAGCCGAGTTGGTGACGCTGGGAGCGGCACCATGACTGGGCCGATGACGATATCAATTGAAACCGCAACCAAGGAGCAGTCTATGTGGAACAGAAACCGCCTGAGCGTCGGGCGGGGGATGACGTTGGCGGCCGTTGCCGGCGTGTTTGCGCTGGTCGTGCTGGGGTGTTCGGAATCCGGCGACACGCACGCCGCGGAGTCCGATCCGGGCAGATCCGATGTCGGAGGCGCCAGGGTGCTTCGGATAACGCCAGAGGCCATTGCCGTGATCGGGCTCAGGACCGAGACAGCCGCACGCGGCCGCCTTCGACTGCCCTTGCAGGTCAGCGGGCGCGTGACCTACGACGAGAACCGGTTCGCCCAAGTCAGCGCCCCCATCGCCGGCCGGGTCCAAAGCTTTCGCGCCACGATCGGCGATCGGGTGAAGCAGGGCGAGCCGCTGGCTTTCATCGAAAGCCCGGACATCGGTCGGGCGCAATCGGATTACCTCCGCGCCATGGCCGATCGTGACGTGGCGGAGCGCGCGTTCGAGCGGGCCAAGGTCTTGTTCGAGAAGAAGGGCGTAAGTCGCGGGGAGGTCCAGCGCCTGGAGGGTGACGCGCTGCGCGCCCGAGCTGCAGTCCAGGAAGCCAAACACCATCTCAGCATCCTGGGCTTTTCAGACGAGGCCGTGGCGAAGTTGGGCGAGACCGGTACGGCCCAGACCACAATGCCCTTGGTGTCGCCCCTGTCTGGCGTGGTCGTCCGCCACGAGGCGTTTACGGGGGCGGGAGTCGAGCCAACGCAGATGCTGTATCTGGTCGCTGATCTTTCTGAGGTGTGGGTCGAAGCGGACGTCTACGAACGAGACATCGCGCGTGTGAAACCTGGACAGGACGCCGACATTCGCGTCCAGGCGTATCCGGACCGCGTGTTTTCAGGCCGCGTGGAGACGCTCGGCCGTGCGCTCGACGAGAAGACGCGTACGCTGATGGTGCGGGTCGTGGTGCCGAACCGCGATGAGGCGCTCAAACCCGGCATGCTGGCGCAGGTCGGTCTCCTCACGGACGCGGGTGAAGAGGCGCTGACAGTGTCGGCCGACGCGGTGCAGCGCGACGGCGAGCGGTCCCTCGTGTTCGTGGAGCAGGCGCCGGGCGTCTTTGCGATCCGTGAAGTCACGGTCGGACGGACCGCCGGGGGTCGCGTCGAGATCCGGACAGGCGTCGACGCCGGAGAAAAGGTGGTGACCACCGGGAGCTTTCGGCTCAAATCCGAGATGAAGAAGACCGAGATGGAGGCGGGCTGACATGATCGACCGTCTCATCACGTTTGCGCTCAAGCAGCGCCTCCTCATCTTGCTGGCGGTGGCGATTCTGATCGGCGGCGGGATCCTGGCCTTTGCGCGCCTTCCGATCGACGCCTTCCCGGACGTCACCAATATCCAGGTTCAGGTCATCACCAAAGCGCCGGGAATGTCGCCGGTGGAAGTCGAGCAGTTGGTGACCTTCCCCTTGGAAGTGGATCTGATGGGGCTTCCCAAGAAGACCGAGTTGCGGTCGATCTCCAAATTCGGCATTTCGGTCATCACCGTGGTCTTCGAGGACGGTACGGACATCTATTGGGCGCGGCAGACCGTGCTCGAGCGGTTTCTCCAGGCCAAGGAAAAGCTCTCGCCAGGCGTGGAATCCATGCTGGGGCCGATCAGCACCGGATTGGGAGAGGTGTATCAGTACCGGTTGCACGGGCCTGACTACGATCTGACCGAGCTGCGCACGCTCCAGGATTGGGTGGTCAGACCATTGCTGCGGACTGTGCCCGGCGTGGCGGACGTGAACAATCTCGGCGGGTTTCCCAAGGAGTACCAGGTCTTGGTGGATCCCGACCGCCTGAAGAACTTCGGACTCACGCTGCGGCAGGTCTTTGAAGCCGTGGAACGTAACAACGCCAATGTCGGCGGTGGGTTCATTCGCCACCAGGAAGAGCAGTACGTGGTTCGGGGCCTGGGGATGATCCATACCATCGAGGACATTAAGAATATCGTGGTCGCGTCGGAGCGCGGTACGCCCATCTTTCTCCGGGACGTGGCCGAGATCCGGCTTGGGTCGCGGACTCGGTACGGCGGGGTGACATCCGAAGGCAAAGGCGAAGCGGTCGAAGGGTTGGTGCTCATGCTGATGGGGGGCAACAGCCGCGAGATCGTCACCAACGTCAAGGCCAAGGTCGAGGAGATCAACCGCGTGTTGCCCCAAGGCGTCTCGATCGTCCCGTTCTACGATCGAACCGAATTGGTCAATCGCGCGCTCTGGACCGTGGAAAAGGCCCTGCTGGAAGGGGCGGTGCTGGTGGTGGCGGTGTTGATCCTGTTTTTGGGCAATCTCCGCAGCGCAGTGATCGTGTCGCTGATGCTGCCGCTTTCGGTCCTGTTCACGTTCGTCCTGATGAAGGGCCTGGGGCTCTCGGCCAACCTCATGTCACTGGGCGGGCTCGCCATCGGAATCGGGATGCTGGTGGACGGCGCCGTGGTCATGGTCGAGAACATCTACCGGCATCTGGCCGACAAACAGGCCCGGGGCGGCTCGACCCTTCACCACATCCTGGAGGCCGCGCGCGAGGTGGGTCGCCCGGTGCTGTTCGGCATCCTCATCATCATCGTGGTGTTTCTGCCCCTGTTCAGCCTCACCGGTGTCGAGGGTAAATTGTTCAAGCCGCTGGCCTTCACGGTCGCGTTCGCGATGTTGGGCTCGCTGATCCTCTCCCTGACGCTGGTGCCGGTGCTCTGCTCGTTGCTGCTGGCCGCGGGGGTCAAAGAGCGGGAACCGTGGCCGGTGCGCAAGGTGCGGGAGCGGTACCGACGGGTGCTCGATGCCGCGCTCGCCCGTCCGAAGGCCCTGGTGGGCGGCGCCGTGGCCTTGCTGGCGGGCGCGCTCGCGCTGTTTCCGTTCATCGGCAAGGAATTCGTGCCTACCCTGGACGAGGGCGACGTCGTGATCAACGTCACGCGGCTGCCCAGCATTTCGCTGGACGATTCGCTTCGGATCAACGGCGAGGTCGAACGGGCCTTGATGCAGTTCCCGGAGGTCAAGACCATTGTGACCCGAACCGGCACCGACGAGATCGGCGTGGACCCCATGGGACCGGAGTTGTCGGACATTTTCATCATCCTCAAGCCTGAACGCGAATGGACGGTGGGAACTAAGGATGAGTTGAAGGAGAAGATGCGGGAAGCGATGGACCGGATCCCGGGCATTGCCTACGTATTCTCCCAACCCATCCAGATGCGCGTGGACGAAATGCTAGCCGGCGTGCGCGCACAGATCGCGGTGAAGGTCTTTGGCGAGGATATGGACGTGCTGGCGGACCAGGCCGGCCGCATCGAACGAGTACTCCGAGGCATCCCCGGTGCGGTGGACGTGCGGACCGAACAAGTGTCGGGCCAGTATTTTCTGGAAGTCGAGGCCGACCGGCAGGCGCTCGCCCGCTATGGGATCAACGTGGCGGACCTCAACGAGGTGGTGGAGACCGCGATCGGGGGGAAGGTGGCCACCGACGTGGTGGAAGGCCAGCGGCGGTTCGGGGTGCTGGTGCGGTTTCCAGAGGCGGTGCGTGGAGATGTGCAGTCCGTGGAAAACCTGGCGGTGAGCGCTCCGGACGGCGCTAGAATCCCGCTCAAACAACTGGCGACGATCCGCGTGGCAGAGGGACCGGTGCAGATCAACCGCGAAGAGGGCAGCCGGCGGATTGTGATCGAAGCCAACGTGGAAGGTCGCGACATCGCGTCGTTCGTGGCCGAGGGACAGCAGCGCATCGCAGAATCCGTGGCGCTTCCGCCGGGATACTACGTGACGTGGGGCGGCCAGTTCGAAAATCAGCAGCGCGCCATGCGTCGCCTGGGAATTGTGGTGCCGGTGGCCCTGTTCTTGATTTTCCTGCTGCTGTTTACCGCATTCAATAAATTGCGGCACGCGCTGCTGATTCTGGCCAACATCCCGTTCGCGTTGATCGGCGGTATCGTGTCGCTCTTTCTCTTCGGCCTGTATCTGTCAGTGCCCGCGTCGGTGGGGTTCATCGCGCTGTTCGGGGTGGCGATCCTCAACGGCGTGGTCCTGGTCTCCACCTTCAATCAGTTGCGGCAAGAGGGGATGGCGCTGGAGGAGGCGGTCCGTATCGGGTCCGAACGGCGGCTGCGGCCGGTGCTCATGACCGCACTGGTCGCGAGCCTCGGGCTCGTGCCGTTGCTCTTGGCCACCGGCCCGGGCTCCGAGGTGCAGAAGCCCTTGGCGGTGGTGGTCGTCGGCGGTCTGATCACATCGACCGCTCTGACTCTGCTGGTCTTGCCCGCCTTGTACCGGTGGGTCGAGGGGCGGCGCGAGCGAGAGTACGGGCCCGACGGCACGGTGCCCGGCGCGTCCGAGGCCGATCTCCCCGTTGAGAGCGAGGGGGTTGCGCGATGAAAGCGGTCAACGCGTATATCCGGCATGCATTGGTGGGGAAAGTGATCGAAGCACTACGGCGGGCTGGATTTTCCAACATGACGCTTCTCGATGCGAAAGGGGTGACCACCGGCTTGCCGGCGGAGGAGTATGACTACTCGTTGGAACTTGCCGAGCAGTACATCAACGTGGTCAGGCTGGAAATCGTCTGTAGCGACCAGGATGCCGATGGGATCGTGCGCATCATCGGAGTAAACGCGCACACGGGCAAGCCGGGCGATGGTCTGGTTTTTGTCACGCCGGTCGACCACACCGTGCGGATCGCGACGTGGGGAGAGGACTCCGAAGGCGCCCTCGGGTCGGGGAGTGCATAGGAAGCGGCGCGTCCGACGGCCATTGGACGACGCCAGGGGCCGACCAGCAAGGCGGGCCCGCCCCTGAGCACGAGTGATCAAAACGGACTGGTGGAATCGCCTGTAAGTGTTGTAGGATGAAAACCTCAACCGCCGGGACGAAGGTATGAACATATACCGCCAACGGTCTCCCAGAGCGGCGAAAATCCTTGGGCTCGCGTTGGCCGTCGTCATAACCTTTTCGCTGGCGCCAGCCGCACTCGCCGGCGCGGTGTATCAGTGGACGGACGCCGACGGAGCCATCCACTTCACCGATGATCCCGGCAAGATTCCCAAGAAGTTCCGGGATACGGTGAAAGAGATTCGTCCTCCCGATGAGCCGGACGAGCCGGAAGGCGGTCCCTCGTCGGAGCCGGAGGCTCAGCCTCGAACGCAGAAGCAGCCGGAACCGGCTTCCGAGCCAGAGCCTGCCCAGGTAGCGCCTTCCGAACCGGTTGACGCTCGCGGCCACAACGAGAAATGGTGGAGGCAGCGGGTGCAAGAATGGCAAGACCAGAAGGCCGATGCCCAGGCGAAGCTGGCGGACGCGCAGGAACGGTTGGGGCGTGAGCGGTTTCTCAACGCGACCACGGGCAACATGCTACGGATCCAGGAGATCTCCGCCGAGGTGGAGATGTATGAGAAACAGATCCGCGAAGCGGAGAACATGCTCACTGAGATTCTGCCCGACGAAGCCCGCAAGGCACAAGCCCCTCCCGGATGGCTGCGGGAGTAACTGCACTAGCCGTCAGCCGAGCGACGTTCCTGCCAACTGTCGTCTCCAGCCCGGGTTATTCATGAAGCATCTGCTGCACCCGCGGATACGCCGCTGCAACAGGCGGTCTCGCCGCTCAGTCGGTCAACGTACTACAGGGAGTACGCCTCCCTCCTTGCTGCGCCATGTGCAAGGTACTCCCAAGGCCCATTGCCAGCGCCTGCAGCGCGAAGCACATTCGCGGCTCCGAGCGCCTGTTTCGCGGGCGTCTGCGCGGGTTCGCAACGAACCTTCATGAATAACCCGGGCTAACGATTGCCTAATCCACTGCCTGGTGCTAGAGTGTGCCCTCGTATGAAACGAGGGATTCTCGTCCCGGCGATCTGGGGCCTGGTTCTCTACCTGGGCCTGTTCTCGGGCTTTGCTCTGCTCCACGCATACGGCCAGGACGAGCTCGCCGACGCCCACGGATGCGTGATCGGCGCCTGGGTGCAACACGCGAACGCCACCGATCCGTCAACGGCGCCGCCGGTTCCTCTGCCGTGTTTTCTCGGACTCCTTGAAACTGCTTCGAACACCGCGTTGCTCAAGGCGCTGCCCAGCGCCACCTCTCGCGGTCCTCCTTCCCGCGCGTAACCCCATCCACTCCTGACACTCGGATTCCTCCGACCGCGGCATGTGTCGCCGGCGGTCACGCGAGTGTCCTCACAGTTTCGCGTGTCGTCGCCTGAGTCCGGGCCGCTCTCCGTCCCGGGCCGGCAGACGAATGAAGGAGGAACGATGCAGCGAGCAATTGTAAGCGGTTTCGTCACGGCGTGTGTGGTGATACCGGTATGGATTGGAGGAACGGAGGTCGGCGCCGAAGAACCGGCCCTCGAACGCGTAGAGCGAGAATTGGCCGAGACCCAAGCGGCCGTACGCGCGCTGGAAGCCAAGCAACCGACCGCCGCACGGTTCAACCCTGATATATCGCTCGACGGCCTGTTTGCGGCCGGCGCGTCCACGGCACCGGATCTGGAGACGCTCGAAACCGGCGCGCACGATCCCAACCAACGGGGGTTCACGGTCCAGAACATCGAGTTGACCCTCTCGGGAACGGTGGATCCGTACTTCACCGCCATCGGGCATTTGATCTTCGGGATCGACCGCGAAGGAGAAAGCTTCATTGAAGTCGAGGAAGCCTACATGACGTCCACCGCGCTGCCCGCGAATTTGCAACTCCGAGCCGGGCAGTTTTTCACCCAGTTCGGCCGACTGAATCCCCAGCATCCCCACGCGTGGGCGTTCGTGGATCAACCATTGATCAACGGCCGGATGTTCGGGGGGGACGGGATGCGCGGACCGGGCATGCAGTTGGCCTATCTGGTGCCGCTCCCGGTCTATGCCGAAGCCATGGTCGCGCTGCAGGACAGTCAGGGCGAAACCATGTTCAGTTTTCGCAATGTCCCAGGGGACGAGCTCTTTGGTCGGACCTTGGTCGAGCGCCAAGTCGAAGGGATCGGCGATCTCGTAGTCACGCCGCGTTTGGCCACATCGTTTAATCCCAGCGACACCCAGACCGTGTTGGTCGGCGCGTCAGGCGCATTCGGACCCAACGGCAGTGGCGAGTCGGCGCGAACCCAGATCTACGGGATCGACCTCTACTACAAGTGGAAGCCACTTCGGACCGTGAAGGGTTGGCCGTTCGTGGCGTGGCAGACCGAGGTGATGAATCGCAACTATGACAACGCCGCGGTGGAGGATGATCCGGCTACGGTCGCCGACGAGGCATTGCCGGAGGAACATCTCCGGGACTGGGGCGGATACACGCAGGTGATGTGGGGTTTCACG
Organism: Nitrospirota bacterium; assembly: GCA_040757335.1. Lineage (NCBI taxonomy): Bacteria > Pseudomonadati > Nitrospirota > Nitrospirota bacterium. Next base: position 53,055 of record JBFLXB010000003.1, read on the forward strand.
CCGCGGTGGGTGGCTGGCCTGCGGGGCGAGTACGTGGCGGGAAAAAACGGAGACCTCACTGATCCGCTGCGCGAGCGGCGGGTCCGTGTCGCCCCGAATATGACCTTTTACCCCAGCGAGTTCTCAAAGTGGCGGATTCAATACAACTGGGACGATGTGGACAGCCGGGAGGACATCGAGCATTCGGTGTTCCTGCAGTGGGAGTTCTTGATTGGGGCGCACGGTGCACACACCTTCTAACGAAACCGCCAAGGAGATATGAGATGAGATGGCTGCTTGCGTTCGTCTATCTTGCGGTGCTGGCGAGCCCCGTTGCGGCCGCTCCGTTGACCGTTGTCACCACCACGCCCGATTTGGCGGCCATTGCCAAAGAAGTCGGGAAAGATCGGATCGAGGTGACCAGTATGGCTTCGGGTCTTCAGGATCCCCATTTCCTCGATCCGCGACCGAGTTTTCTCGTCAAACTCAATCGGGCCGATCTGCTGATCGAGGGCGGACTCGAACTGGAAGTCGGCTGGTTGCCGCCGCTGCTCGCCAGCGCGCGGAACCCTCGCCTGCGGGTCGGCGAACCGGGCCGACTCGATGCGTCACAGGGTATCCAGGTGATCGGTGTACCTACCGGGCCGGTTGATCGCTCCCAAGGCGACGTTCACGGAAAAGGTAACCCACACTTCCTGATGGATCCGCTGAACGGCGCTATCGTGGCCGACACCATCGCGCGGCGCCTGTGCAGCCTCGATGCCGGAGGCTGTGCGTCATTCAAGTCCAACGCACAGGCGTTCCGTGGTCGGATCGAAGCTGCATTGGCCAAGTGGACAACCATTCTGGCGGCGTACCAGGGCGCGAAGGTCGTCGGCTATCATGACAGTTGGCCGTATTTCACGAAACGGTTCGGGCTCACCACCGTCGGATTCGTTGAACCCAAGCCCGGAGTTCCTCCGCCGCCCAGTCACGTGTCGGAGTTGGCGGACCTCATCAAACGGGAGCAGGTACCGGTGATCCTCATGGAACCGTATCACGAACGGAGTATCCCGGATCTGTTGGCCCGTCAGACGGGAATCAAGGTCTTGGTATTGGCTCCGACGGTCGGGGGAACTCCGGGAACGGAGAGCTACGTCGCGCTGTTCGACACGGATGTGGCGCGCGTGGCGGAGGCGCTGGGCGCGGCGAGGCCCGTGGCTCGATAGCGGCATGTTTGGACTCCCATTCATGCAGCAGGCGGCTTTGGCCTGCGTATTGTTGGCGTTTGTGCTCGCGCCGCTGGGGACCGAGGTCATCCGCCGACGAATCGTGTTCGTGGATCTCGCGCTGGCCCAAATTGCGGCGCTCGGCGCGGCCATCGGCACCGCAGTGGACTGGGACCCGATCGCGACGTCGGTGGTTTTTACGTTGATCGGGGCCGCGCTCCTCTCTGTTCCGGCGGCAAGTACTCGTCTGCCCCAGGAAGCGGTGATGGGCATGGTCTATGCGGTGGCGTCCGCGGCCGCCGTGTTGGTGGTCGCGAAGACCCCGCACGGCGATGCCGACTTCCTGCACCTGATGTTCGGCAACATCCTGGCCGTGACCGACCGTCAAATCGCGGTGTTGGCGGGCCTGGCGATCGGTGTCGGGGGTTGGCGTGCGCTGACTCGACGCGCGGACCCGACCACGATCAGCCGCAGCGCCACGTTCGTCTTCTATCTGTTGCTCGGGGGGTCGATTGCGGCCGCGATCCGCAGCGCTGGCGTGTTGCTGGTCTTTACCTACCTGGTCGCGCCCGCGCTGGCGGTCAGGCTGCTGGCCATCGAGCGTGGGGCCGCGGCCCTGGCGGTCATCAGCGCGGCTACGTGCGGAGTCCTGGGGCTGTGGGCATCGTACCGCTGGGACCTGCCGTCAGGCTCCTCCGTCGTCGCCACGTTTGGAGTTTGGTTGGCGGTGACAGCTCTCGGAGCCACGGTATGGCGGCGCGCTTAAGATACGAGGCCGGCTGCTCAAATGGCATGCGATCACGATCCCAAGATCAGCCCTGTCAGCCCGCCTCCGGCCACGAGCCAGACTGAATTGAGGCGGAACCCGACGAGGAGAATCAGGGCCGCCACGGCGAGAATCACGGTCCCCGCATCGACCAGCGCGGCTCGGCCTAGCTGCCACGTCACCACGGCCATGAGGGCGAGCGAGGCGACGATGACTCCGTCGAGCGCGGCTCCCGCGGCCGGAGATTTTCGGATCCGCGGAACGAGCGGTCCGCTGAGGGCCACGAACACGAACGCCGGCAGAAAGATGCCGACCGTGGCCACGACTGCACCCGGCCAACCGGCGACGACGTATCCGACGAATGTGGCCGTGGTGAAGACCGGCCCCGGTGTGACCTGGCCGACCGCCACCGCGTCGAGCAGTTGCGTTTCGGTCAGCCAGCCCAGACGCTCCACGAAGTCCGCGCGGAGAAAGGCGAGCAACACGTAGCCGCTGCCAAAGAGCACGGCGCCGATTTTCGCGAACGTGGCGAAGAGCGCGCCGAGGCTCGCCGCCGCGCCGCCGGCGACTGCGCCCGCGGCGATCGCGGGTGTGGAAACGGGGAGCGCACCGGCCGTGGCCGCGAGCGCGGAAGATCGCCACATTCCCCTTCCGGCAACAGGACGACGGACGACCAGCGCACCCGCGGCTCCCGCGGCCGCGAGCACGGCGAGCTCGTGCACACCCAGAGCGGCCGCGGTCATGGCCACGAGGCCCAGCGCGGCCAGACCATACGATTTCACTGCTGAGCGGCCGAGGCTCCACAGCGCCTGGATCACCACCGCGATGACCACGGGCTTGATCCCGTAGAGAATCGCGGAGACCTCGGGCAACGCGCCGAAGCGAACATAGGACCACGCGAGCGCGCCGACCATGAGCGCGGCCGGAAGGATGAACGCGGCGCCCGCCACCAACAGTCCCGGCCAACCGGCCCTGGCGTGCCCGATGTGGATCGCCATCTCTGTGGAGTTGGGACCGGGGATCAGGTTCGTGGCGCCGAGGTAGTCGAGGAATTGCTCGCGCGTCAGCCACTGCCGGCGGCGGACGACTTCGTCCTCCATCATGGCAATGTGCGCAGCGGGACCGCCGAACGCGATCGTCCCGAGTCGGAGGAAGAGGGCGGCTAGCTCAGCGAGCGAGGTGCGCGATCCCTCGCTTGGGCGGGCGCTCACGCGTCAGTGTGTCGGTGCGGAGGGCTTACGTTTCCAGCAGGCTGCGCAACATCCAGGCGGTCTTTTCGTGCAGTTGGATACGCTGGGTCAGCAGATCGGCCGTGGCCTCGTCGCCGGCCTTTTCCGCGATCGGGAAAATCGACCGGGCGGTGCGGACCGCGGCTTCCTGGCCTTCCACCAGGACACGAATCATCTCTTCGGCCTTGGGCACGCCGGGAGTTTCCTTGATCGAACTCAGCCGTCCGAACTCCGCGTATGTGCCGGGAGCCGGAGAGCCCAACGCACGAATCCGCTCCGCGATCAGGTCCACGGCGGTGGCGAGTTCCGTGTACTGTGTTTCGAACATCAGGTGGAGCGTCTGGAACATGGGGCCGGTCACGTTCCAATGGAAGTTGTGCGTCTTCAGATACAGCGTGTAGGTGTCGGCGAGGAGCTTGGACAGTCCGTTCGCGATCTCCGCGCGGTCCTGTTCTTTGATTCCGATGTCGATTTTCATGGCGTGATCCCTTCCAGGTGTGAGTGATCCGACTATACGCCTTGAACCAACCGAAGACAATGCCCCAACCGGAGCGGCGCTCGACGTTCGTTCGGACACGATATCCTAACTCGAAGTGTGGATCACCGCGACCTGATCCGTCCCGGACTCGGGCAACCACACCTCGCCCGGTCGGCCGAGGATCTGACGTACTCGCGCGTCGCGGGTCGGGAGATGGAACGTGCTGAACTGTTCCGTGGTTGGATCAAAGCGTATGATCACGTCGTTGCCGAAGTCCGACAGCCAGACCATGTCCTTGTCGTCCACGAACACGGCATAAGTCTGCGGGCCTTTGCCCGGCAGTTTCCACTCGCGCCACTGATTTGTCTTGGGATCGTAGACCGCCACTTGCCCTGCATTCCATTCGCTGACCCAGACGCGGTTTTTGGAATCCGCCCACACGCGCCGCGCTCCCCGCCCACGCGTGGGCGGGTCGATGACAGTGGCCTCACCGGTTGTCGTATCGATCTTCGCGATATGCGAACCGGCCAGCGACGCGTACCACACGCTGCCGTCCGGCGCAGTACAGATCCCATACGGTCCGCGCCCACGCGGTGCTTCGAACGCTTCAACCTTGCCGGTCTTGGGGGCCACGCGGCCGTAATACCCGCTCTGCCCCGTGAACCACAGCGTGCCGGCGCGATCGAACGTGGCGGTGTTGAGATTGACGTTTTGTTTGATCGGCAGGGGGTAGGTGGTGACCTTGTCGGTCTTCGGATCTACGCGCACGATCGCGTTCATGCCCGAATCTGTGATCCACGGCGCCCCATCAGGACCCACGATCACGCCGTGCGGCGCCGAATCCTCGCCAAGCGGAATGTGCCGGGTCTTGCCGGTCTTGGGATCGAGATATCCCAACGCCCCCTGATGCTGGGCCGTGTACCACACGCCCCCGTCTGCTGCGGGCGCGACGTCGTGCGGGTGTGAGCCCTTGGGAACAGGGTATTCCCGGATCGGTTGATCGTCTGCGCGTGACCCCGTAGTCGCGAGGACAAGCACCGCAGCGGCAACGATGCTCGTTCTGGTCTTCATAGGCGACTTCCTCGGGAGGGGACGAGCTATTGTCTCGGAGCGCGAGGCGGTTTGTCCAGTGAAGGCAGCAGTCGAGGGCTACTTCGCCGCGCGATAGGGCAGGAGGGCTTATGATCGTTCACCAAGCCGACACCTTACATGAACGCATACACGATGGTGGAGCCGACAAAGCTGAATCCGCGGGTTTGGAGATCTTTCGACAGCGCGTCCGATTCGGGAGAACGATCCGGGCTCCGGCCGCCAGGGTGGCGCCGCCGAATCGGCCGCCCGCCGACAAAGTCCCACAAGTAGTTCGAAAACGTCTCGAATTCCCCTCGGACCGTGAGCACGGCCTTGGCATTGTTGATGGCGGCGTCGATCTTCTGGCGGTTGCGGATGATGCCTGCGTCCGCGAGCAGTCGATGTCGTTCCCGCGCGCCGTAGCGCGCCACCTGATCCGCCTGAAAGTTATGAAACGCCCGCCGAAAGTTCTCGCGCTTGTAAAGAATCGTCCGCCACGACAGCCCGGCCTGAAACCCGCTCAGCACCAACTGTTCGAACAACAGCCGATCATCCCGCACCGGCACGCCCCACTCATCGCGGCAGACGATGAACAACGGATCATCGGTCTCCCAGCATTGGCAGCGGCCCGTCCGTTCCATGCCCGCCTCGTGTTACCGGAACCGCCCCTTCAGGAAACCCTCCACGAAGCGCTGGAAGAAGAACAGATCGGTCGAAGGAACGGAGGCACGGATCATGCGATTCATTGCGCGCCGGATCTGAAGCTTCGTGATTTTGAAGCGGCGGATCAGAAACCGCGCGTCTTGGATATCGGAATCGCGCATCACGCGGAGTTTGGACATGACCAGATCGAGCGGCGAGAGAATACGCACCGTGACCCGGCCGCGTCGCCTGATCGTTTTCGCGCGATTGCGGTAGCCCGGAGGGAGATCGATCATCCCCCAGTGGGACACATCCGCGCTCAGGTCGGCCGGGAACCCGAGCAATTTCCACAGGCGCGTGAGTTGAGGCCTGGTCAGCGACGAGACTTCGGCGTCGAGGTCGCGCGTCTGTCGTGATGACCCGTACCAGGCCATCGCAAGGCCGCCGAGGAGGATGACGCTGACCGGCCGCCGGCTGATCGACTCGACCGAGCGGATGAGGGCGTCAATTGCATCTTCCGCAGCCAGATACTCTCGCGCCATCGCTGCTCCTCTGATCGAGTGACCGTGATCGCCGTGTCGTTGGCTCGCCCGGCGTACCACACGCGCAGGGGACGCCCGAGCCAGTAGCGTGTCGCCGTACGCCAGACGGAGGAAAGCCGCGAGGCCTTCTCGCCCTGTTGGTGCAGCGCGGCGGCGAGTCGGGCGGGGACGGCGAGTCGTTTCCAGGGGATTTCGTTCACAGCCAGGTACAGCCACACCAGGTTGCGGGTTCGCGGCCGTGTCAATGCCTGCGCAACGATCTCGGACCGGGAGCCATGAAAGACTCGTCCGGTATACACTGCAAAGATGTCAAGGTCGAGGGAAGCCTTCATACCGCGCAGTATATGACACTTCTTAGATACCCGACAAGCCGGGCGATCGCCCTTACTCAGCCCCGATCGCCTAGGCGCGCGCTTCTTCGGAATGGGAGAGCGTTGAGACGGGTCTGGTGGAAGGCTGTGCGGCGTAGTCGCGGCCCAAGTACAGGTAGACGGCGGGCACGACGAACAGCGTGAATGCGGTCCCGATGGTCATGCCGGTCGCGATGACCAGGCCGATGGAAAAACGAGCGGCGGCGCCCGGGCCGGTCGCGATCAGCAGCGGGACCACCGCGAGGACCAGGGCCGCGGTGGTCATGAGCACCGGGCGCAAGCGGATGGCGGCGGCTTCTTCGATCGCTTCCCGTTTGGTTCGGCCTTGTTCCTGCAGTCGGTTGGCGAATTCCACGATCAAGATGCCGTGTTTGCTGATCACGCCGATGAGCGTGACGAGGCCGACTTGGGTGTAGATGTTGATGGTGGTCAGTCCCAGGCTCACGAAGATCAATGCCCCGCAGATGGACATGGGCACCGTGACCAGCATAACCACGGGGTCTCGGAAGCTCTCGAACTGCGCCGCGAGTACGAGGTAGATGATAATCAGCGCGAAGAAGAACGTCAGCACCAAGGCCGCGCCCTCGGTCTTGAACTGACGCGACTGGCCCGCGTAGTCCACGGTGTAGCCCGGCGGCAGAACCTCCTTGGCCGCCTGTTCGAGCACGCCCAGCGCCTGGCCCAACGTCACGCCCGGTCGCGGTACGCCGGAGATCACCACGGCGTTGAGCTGCTGGAAGCGTTTGAGCTGTTGCGGTTCCACGGATTCGCGCAAAGTCACCAGCGTGGAGAGCGGCACCAGCTTGCCGGACCCGGTCCGCGTGTAGTACTCCGTGAGCTGGTCGGCGTTCAAACGATCCGTGCGCTGGACCTGCGGAATGACCTTGTAGCTCCGGCTCTCCATCGAGAACCGATTGACGTACCCGCCCGACATCATGGCGGCCAGATCGCTCCCCAGTTGGCGCATATCGATCCCGAGCAGCGCGGCCTTGTCGCGATCCACCTCGATGTTGATGCGCGGTTTGTCGATCTTGAGGTCCGTGTCCAAGAAGATGAACTTGCGGCTCTCGAACCCTCGTTGGAGAATGCCCCCGGCCACTTCGTTGAGCACCTGGACCGGCTGCGTGCTGGCGACCACGAACTCGACCGGAAACCCCGCGCCGCCCGTGGGCAGGGGCGGCGGGGCGAACACGGCATTCTGTAGCCCTGCGATCTGTCCCGCTTTCTGCTGCACGTCCTGGATGACGGGCTGGGTCTTCCGTTCGCGTTCGTCCCATGGTTTCATGACGATACCGGAGATCGCGGTGTTGGTCCCCACCGCTGATCCGCTCCCGCCCACGCCGTTCATCAAAAAGTAGTTCTCTTTCTCCGGAATGTTGTTCGCGATCGCGGTCAACTCGTTGGTGAACCGCGTGAGGTAATCGAGCGAGGAGTACGGATCGCTCTGCGAAAAGATCAACATGAAGCCCTGATCCTCTTCCGGTGCCAGCTCCCGCGGCGAGGTCAGGTACAGGAAGTACGTGCTCGTCAGCACGATCACGCCGAACGCGGCGATGACCTGTTTGTCGTTGAGCGCGCCGTGCAGGCGGCGCTGATACCCGTGTCGCAGTCGATCGAATTGCCGATCCAACCACTTCTCCAGGCGGCGCCCGCTGCTTTGGTCGCGCGAACGCAAGAGTCTGCTGCACATCATGGGCGAAAGCGTGAGCGCGATGACCCCGGAGAGCAGCACGGCGCCCGCCAGCGCAAACGCGAACTCCACGAACAACGTCCCGGTCATGCCGCCGATGAAGCCGATCGGCAGGTACACCGCGACCAGCGTGATGGTCATGGCGATCACGGGCAGGCCCAACTCGCGCGCGCCCTTGATGGCGGCGTCGAACGGCCTCATGCCGGCCTCGATGTGGCGATGGATGTTCTCCAGCACGATGATGGCGTCGTCCACCACCATGCCGATGGCCAGCACCATCGCCAACAACGTGAGCAGGTTGATGGAAAAGCCCATCACCCACATCAGGAACAATGCGCCGATGATGGACAACGGCACCGTGACCGCGGGAATGATCACGGATCGCAGCGAGCCCAGGAATAGAAAGATCACCACGATCACGATAATGACCGCTTCGGCGAGCGTGATGACGACCTCGTTGATGGCGTTGCGGATGTAGCGCGTGCTGTCGTACGGGATGTTGGCTTGCAGGCCCTGCGGCAACTGCGCCAAGATGTCCGGCCACTCTTGGCGAACCCGAGCGACCACGTCCAGGGAGTTGGCGTCGGGAGCCACTTCGACCCCGATAAACGTTGCGCTTTGCCCGTTGAACGACACCTCGGTGCTGTATGTCTCGGCGCCCAATACCACATCGGCCACGTCGCCGAGGCGCACGATCGCGTCACCCTCGGAGCGGATCACTAGATGACGAAATTCTTCCGCGGTCTGAAGGTCGGTGTCCGCTTTGAGGTCGACCGAGACCAACGCGCCCTTGGTGGCGCCCACCGCGGCCTGGACGTTGTTGGCTTGAAGCGCGGCCTGGACGTCGCTTGCGGTGAGGTTGAGCGCCGCCAGACGTTCCGGCTTGAGCCAGACGCGCATGGCAAAGGTCCGATCGCCGATGATGAGCGCGCGCTGCACGCCCGGCAACGTCGACAACCGGGGCTGGATCACGCGCACCAGGTAATCCGTGATCTGATTGTTGTCGAGGATGTCGCTGTAGAAGCTCATGTACATCGCGGCGATCGTCTCACCCACCGACAGCTCGACCACCGGGTCCTCGCTGCCCTCGGGCAGGTCGCGGCGGACCTTGTTGACTTTGGCGGCGATTTGGGTCAGCGCTTCGTTCGGATCGTAGTCCAGGCGAAGATAGGCCTGGATCGAGCTCACGCCCGGGAGACTCGTGGACTGGATGTAGTCGATGCCTTGTGCACTCGCGATTTCCCGCTCGAGCGGCGTGGTGATGAACCCCTGGATCAACTCCGCGTCCGCCCCGACAAAGGTCGTTGCGACCGTGACCACCGCGTTTTTCATTTCGGGGTACTGGCGGACGTTCAACTCGGTCCAGGCGCGCAGGCCGAGCAATAGGATCATGAGGCTCACCACCGCGGCCAGTACGGGTCGCCGAATGAAGATGTCCGTGAAGTTCATCGTATGTCTTGAAGGCCTTTGAGCTGGGAGAGCCTGTTCAAGGACAGGCTCTAGCTTTCAGGGGGGGAGGGATTCAATTTCGCGCCGGGTTCGACCGCATTGTTGATCACCACGGCCGCACCGTTTCGCAGCTTGAGCAGCCCCGAGGTCGCGACGCGTTCGCCGGGTTGAATCCCCTCGAGCACCGCTACAAAGTCGCCTCGGGTGGGGCCGGTCTTGATCAACCGTCGGTTCACCACCAACTGGGGCCCCTCGCTGTCGCCCGCTGCCTGCACGTCCCCTTGGGGGGCCTCTCCTGCGGTAGGCGGCGCTGCTTGCACGATGTACACCGAGTTGCCGTAGGGGTTATAGCTGACCGCGGTTTGCGGGATCACCACGTAGCTCTCCGCGTTGGGCAGCGCGATGTGAATGCGCGCAAAGAGCCCGGGCTGGAGGCGGGTGCTCGCGTTGCGGAATGTGGCCTGGGCGTTGAAGTTGCGCGTATTTTCATCCACCCGCGGTTCAATCGCGGTGAGGCGTCCCTCAAAGCTGGCGTCGGGAAACGCATCGACGCTGGCGGCGACGGGCATCCCGACGGCCAGTATCCCCAGGCGTTGTTCGGGCAGGGCGAAGTTCACATAAATCGGATCCAGCGACTGGAGGGTCACCAGCGGCGTGCCCGGGCTCACGTACTGTCCGAGGTTGGCCTGCCTGATCCCGAGCACCCCCGCAAACGGGGCGCGGATCGTCTTCTTGGCGATGAGGGCGCGCTGCGCCTCGACCCGGGCCGCAGCCTGGGCTGCTTCGCTTTCCAGTTTGTCGAACTGTGACTTGGCCATGACCTCAGACCCGAACAGCTCTCGTCCGCGAGCCAACTCCGTCTCGGCCAGGTCTCTCTGCGCTTCCAGGGTTCGCAGCTCAGCCTGGTCCATCACGGAGTCGAGGGTAACCAAGATGGTGCCCTCGGTGGTGCGTTCTCCGGATTGAAACCGAATGGACTGAACCACACCGGCGACCTCGGCGCTGACCGCGATGCCGTTGACCGCGGTGACCGTGCCGACCGCGTCGATGGTGGCGGGCCATGTTTGCTCGAGAGCCTCGGTGACCGTGATCGCCACCGGCGGGATCGGCATGTTGTCGAAGAACTGGTTCATCATCTTGTTGCCGAACCACTTGAACCCGAAGATGGCGCCGAAGACCACGCCCGTCGACACCAACATGATGACCATTCGCTTGTTCACGATCGCGCCTCACCGCGAGTGGATTTGAATTGCGTCTCGTTCACGGCCTTTATACAACGTCTGGGCGGCTTGTTCCAGCGAGACAAATTCCCATCCAAACGCATCGGAGAGCATTGGTCGGCGCGGGTTGACGCAGGGTGCGGGTTTAACTGTGCTTGAGGACCGCCGCCATCAGGATGGTGAGCACGCCGAGGACCAACGTGGCTTCCTGATAGGGGAAGTGCTGAAGGGGCTTTTTGTCGCCGAGTTCCTTGAGGTGGAGGAGGTAGAACGTCAACAGGATCGTAAAAAAGAAAATCTTGAGCATCAGGGCGTTGAAGTAGAGGCTGTTGAACGTCCCCCGGTATTGTTTGGCGAAGTGAATGTTGATCCCGCCGGTCACCAGCAACAACGTCACGAACGCGCCGGAGAGTTTCTGAAAGCGGCCGTGGATTTGGCGAAGGAACGCGCCGCGGACGTCTTTGTCCAGATGCTTTTCGGCCGCGGGCAACAGGACGAGACTGGAAAAAATAACGCCGCCGATCCAAATGAACGCCGAAACCAGATGCACCCAGAAGTTGACGATCCGAAAGATTTGATCCGCTTCCATGCTAGCCTTTGGGAATCAGCCCTTGAAATCGTCCTGCGTCGAACACCGGGGTTTCGTTGCCGAACGTGCGTTTTCGCAAAGCTTCCATGAGCTCCGGCGTGATCATGGCGACGCCTTGCTCCCGGCCAAACTTCTCCACGCGTTGCTTGACCATCTTTTGGAGGAAGAAGGGCAGCCGATGGAGGCGTTCCATCGCGGCCTCGCTCCACGGGGGCGGCGGACCGTCAAAGCTGTCGGTTAAGGGCTGGATCTTGGGTCCGCCCTTCGGGGTGTAATGGCACCACAGGTCCTCATCCAGGTAGTCCCCGTGTGAGGCGAATGGGCGCGCGCGGCAGCCGCCGCACAACTCGCCGTACTCGCAATCTCCGCACTTCCCCTTGAGCTTCGGCGCGCGCAGGTCGGCGAAGACCGGCGAGTTGTGCCACAGCGCTTCGAATCCCGATTGCCGCAGGTTGCCGACCGACAGCGGCATGAACGGGCAAGGCGTAAGGTCGCCCTCCGGCGTAATCCGTGCGTAATGCGTACCGGCCAAACATCCGCCGCCCTCGTAACCCTGGGCCTTGGTGATGGGTGACTCGGGATTCTTTTCGTAGGCGATGCGCTTGAAGTGCGGGGCGCAGCGCGAGCGCACCAGCATGCCGGGAAATTTGGTTTGAACGTCGAGCAGGTACCCGAGCACCTGCTCGTATTGCTCGGGGGTGATGTCGGACATTTCTTCGCCGCGCCCGGTGCACACGAGGAAGAACAGGTTGTAGACGCGAGCCCCCGCGCGATGGGCGAATTCCATGATCCTGGGGATTTCGTCGTAGTTCATGGAACTCGCCGTGGTATGAACCTGGAACTGCAGGCCGTTGCGGCGGCAGGCTTCGATCCCCGCGAGCGAGCCCTTGAGCGCGCCGGGCAGGCGGCGGAAGGCGTCGTGGTTGTGTTCGTCGAGCGAATCCACGGAAATCGAGACGCCCATGACCCCGGCGTCCAGCAGCTCCCGGATTTTGGCGTCGGTAAGCAGGGTGCCGTTGGTTCCCACCACGACCATCATGCCTTTGGTCGTGGCGTAGCGCGCGATCTGCGGAATATCGCGCCGCAGCAGCGGCTCGCCGCCCGTGAGGACGAGGATCGACGCCGGGTTGACGGCCGCCATCTCGTCGACCACGCGGTAGCATTCCTCGGTCGTCAGTTCGTCGATCGAGCCCGCGTCGCGCTCACCGGCCGAGAGATAGCAATGCGCGCAACGCAGATTACAGCGTTTGGTCAGGTTCCAGGCGATCAGGAAGGGTTTGAAGTCTTCCTGTCGGGGAGTCAGGAGTGGGAGGTCTAAGTCGGTCGTCACGACGATCGGTAACTTGACGGGCCGTAGAGCCCGTTCAGGGACGCGTCAGACGCAAGGCGCCGCGAGCACCGGACCTGTAGGGGCGTATTGCAATACACCCCTACAGAAACGTGAGCACCGGATGCGCAGCGGCAACGCAGCAGATGACCGTTCATGGACGGGCAACGGGTTCGGCCTTCTTGGGCATGAACTTCGCCAGGATCTCTTCCATCTTGGCGGGATTCTTCATCGCCTCTTCCATCGCGGCCTTCGCTTTTTCGATGCCCTCGTTGCAGATCTCCAGCGTGATGGCGCGCACGCCATGTTCACGAGCGTGGGTCTCGACCATGCCCTTGGTGCAATCGCGCATGTAGCCGGCCGGAACCCGCTCGATTCGTTGGACCGCGTCCCGGGTCCACTCGAACTCGGGAGGCGGCGCGGCCAGCTTTTCTTCCGCGTCGCCGGCCAGCAACTCGTCTTTCCAGCTCACCTCGGAGGCGTATTCCATGATGACCTTGCTGGCAAACTCGGTGGTGATCGTCTTGAGCCCCATCTTGCGGGCGGACTTGTCGATGATCGCCTTGGCGCGTCGCCGCATGTATCCGGACGGCACCGCTTTGAGCCGCTCCTTGGCTTCGGCGGTCCACTGGATCACCACGTCGTCGTACGCGATTTCCACTTCGACGTTGCCTTCGGCCTTGGCCGCGGCCACGATGATGGATTTGTCGATGAGTTTGAACTTGGAGCCGTCGGCCGGACAGATCGGGCATTTGACCGGCTGGCCGCCTTTCGCCAGATACCCGCAATCGCTGCACACCCAGTAGTCCAACTCGCGGCGCTCTTCGTAGCTCAAGATTTTCTGGCCCGCACTTGCCGCGGCCGTGTCGCCCATCAGCCCCATGATCTGCGCGCCCTGGGCGCCCATCAGGTCCTTCACCACCTCGTCGCTGGCTTCCATCTTGTTGCGGTCGACGCCCGCAGCGTCCAGCGTTTTCCCAAGCCCCTTCATCGCGGCCACGGCATCCGGCGGCAGGAGGTGCCCCATCGCCGCGTCCACGACTTCGTTGGAAATGATGGTATGGCCCTTCTCGATCGCGTAGCGGTAAATCGCGGTCCGGGCCACGCCGCGCGCGAAGACCGGGACCTTTTCCATGCGCTTGGCGGCTTCCTCGGTCCACGCGATCGTATACTGGGCCATGGTGTCGATCGGCGGTACGTAGGTGCGGTTGGAAATCAGGATGTTGCAGCCCGCCAGGCGCATGAGGTTCTCGGAGTTGCTTCCGATGTCCATGGTGTCGTCGGAGTGCACGCCGATGCGGCCCATCACCAGCAGCCACGGCTTGTTCTTCTTCACGTACTGCAGGCAGCGCTCGAACGCCTTGCCGTCGAGCAGCGTGGTCTTGAGCTCCATGCCTTCGGCCTGCGCGACTTGTTTCCCGATGTCCAGGTGCGCCTGGTAGATCTTGGCCAGGCCGGAGTCGATGATCTCTTCGTGCAGCTTCTCCTGCTCCTTGAACCGGAACACCTTACCGGCTTCTTCGGAGAGCACGTCCGCGATGCTGTTGAACATCGCGTAATGGAAGTAGGGGTCGAACGCCGAGATGGCCTCGACCGGCACGTTGAGGGCTTTGCCCAACGCCAGGGCGGTCATCAAACCGCCGTAGGAATGGCCGCTGCCGTCGAGCGCGCACACGATCGGACCGTCGGGCTCGATGGCCTTGGGGTTCTTCACGATGAAGAAGTCCGAGTCGTGGACCCGGCGGACCGTGCGCTCCACCACGCTCCCGATCACGCTGTCGCGGACCGCGCCCACGCCCAGGGCGCCCATGATTACCAAGTCGTATTTGTGGGTCTTGATGTCTTCGACCAGCACTTGGAAATTTTTCCCCTCCAGGAAGCGGCGCTCGAACCCCACGTTCGCGCTCTTGCACTGCTGATCCACCACGTCCAAATAACAATCGGTGATGATCTCCAGACCGCGGGTGATCAGCGAGTCGTGAATGCGGCGTTGCCGCTCCAGCTCCTTTTCGTCGTGGTACTCCTCGGGCAGGCCGGCCTCCATCTGCTTGAACCGTTTGTCGTGCATCTTCGCCGCGTAGGCGTGACTGCCGACCACGGTGGCGCCGAACTGTTGGGCGAGTTTGACCGCGAGTTCAATGGCGCGGTTGGAATGATCCGAATTGTCGACGGGAACGTAAATCGTCTTGTACATCAGGACTCTCCTCTATGACGCATCCAGCGACCGCACGTAGTGTCCGGGTAGGTGACGCCTGGGACCACCCAGGATGGTGTGCGAAAACGGCCCATTATAGTCCGAGGGGGCGGCGTTTGCAACGATTTGGACACCACGGCACCCATTCCTTACGCGGACGACGGGGTCGTGCGGGGGCGGGCAGCCCGCAGCCGGCGGCGTTTTGGCGAGAACGCGGCGGCGACGAAAAACAGCGCGGTGGCCAGGAGCACGATCGTGGCGCCGGACGGGACGTCGAACTGATACGAGATGAGCACGCCGCCCACTGAAGACCCCACCCCGAGCGCCACCGCGAACGCCATCATACCCAGCATGGTGCGTCCCATCTGATACGCAGCGGCCGCTGGGATGACGATCATCGCGAACACCAGCAGGGCGCCCACGGTTTTGAGCGACACGACCACGGTCAGCGCGATCAGGTTCAGCAAGAGGAAAAACAGTCGCTTGGACGCGATCCCGGTGGCTTCGGCCATCTCGGGGTCGAAGGTGATGAAGTGAAACTCCTTGTAGAACAGCGCGACCAGCGTCAGCACGCCGCCCGCCAACCACAACATCGCCGTCAAGTCTCCCCGCGTGACGGAGAGCACGCTTCCGAACAGGAAACCGTAGACTTCGGCGTTGTACGTGCCCATGAGGCCGAGAAACAGCACGGCGAGCGCCATGGTGAAGGTGTAGAAGATCCCGATGGAGACGTCGAGTTTCATGATTCCGCGCTGATACAGCGCGTGGACGATCCAGACGGTTCCCAATCCGAAGATGATCGCCATTGCGAACGGCGACACTCCGATCAGGTATCCGAACGTCACGCCTGCGAACGCCGCGTGGGACGTCCCGGCGCCGATAAACGACAGTCCTCTTAGGACCACGAAGACTCCGATCACTGCGCAGAGCGCACCGATGATCACCGAGGCGGCCAGGGCTCGCTGCATGAAGCCAAGGGAGAGCAGTTCATGCATGGTGGTCCCCCACGATCACATAAGGCGCGGCGCCGTGGTTGGTGACCACGATTTCCTTCCCGTACACTTGGGCGAGGGTCTCGCGCCGCAGGACGTCGGCGGGCGCGCCGGCGGCGAGCAGTCGTGTCTTAAGCAGCAGCAACCGATCAGCCGCTCCGCTGATGAGGTTGATGTCGTGGGTGACGAACAGGATGGTGAGCCGCAGGTCGCGGTGCAGCTTGGAGATCAACTCCATGATGGCGTGCTGGGTCGGCGCATCGATTCCGGTGGTGGGTTCGTCGAGGAGCAGAATCTCGGGGCGTTGCGCGAGTGCCCGCGCGATCATGACGCGCTGCTGCTGGCCGCCCGACAACTCCCCCACGGCCGCGCGCGCCAGCGGAACCAGGTCCACGGCGGCCAGCGCTTGGTTCACGATCTGTCGGTCGGCCCGCCCCGGGTAGCGGAACAATCCGATGGTGCTGTACCGCCCCATCATCACGGCCTCGGCCACGGTGAGGGGAAAGTGGGGATCGAGATGCTCCGTCTGTGGAAGATATCCGATGCGAGCACGGTGTTCGCACCGAAGGCGGTCGCAGGCGCAGTCGAAGACGCGCACCGACCCGGAAGCGGGCGAGACTAAGCCCAGGATCGCCTTGAGGAACGTGGTCTTGCCGGACCCGTTGGGCCCGATCACGCCGATAAACTCTCCGGCGCGGACCCCGAGGGTCACGTCTTCAAGCGCGAGCCGGTCGCGATAATAGATCGTGGCGTGGTCGAAGGTGATGACGTCCGCGGCGGTCACCGCAGGGCCTCCAGCAGCGTGGCCGCATTGTACCGCATCATGGACAGATAGTCGTCCGTGCCGGGAAGGGCCCCGGGCAGGGGCGTGAGCACGACCACCTTGGCTCCGGTCTCCTGCGCGAGGGCTTCCGGAATTTTGGGCGAGAGTTGCGGTTCGGAAACGATCACCCGGATCTGCTCTTTCTTGATGACGCGGACCAGCCCTGCAAGGCGCTTGGCCGAGGGCTCCGACCCGATCTGCGTGAAAATTTCGGCGCGGATGCGCAGGTCCAACCGTCTGGCGAAATACGGCCAGGCCGCGTGGTGCGTGACGATCTTGCGGTTGGGGATGGACGCGAATTGAGCGACCAGGCTTCGCTCCAAGTCGTCGAGCTGCTTGAGGTAGGCGGCCTGGTTCGCGAGGTAGGCCTTGCGGTGGGCGGGGTCTGCTTTGATCAAGCCGTCCGTGACGTGGCGGACCATGATCTGGGCGTTCTCAGGGTCCAGCCACACATGAGGGTTTCCGCCGCTCCGGCGTTCTTCGGCGCGCGACAGCCCCTGCTTCTCGTCGCCGTGACCGTGTGGCTCCTCCCCCCGCATCAGGGCGATGCCCTTGGACGTGTCCACCACGATGAGCCGGGGATTCTCGGCGTTATTGATCAGCCCATTGACCCAGACCTCGAGACCGAGGCCCACTTTGACTAGGACCGCGGCCTGGCGCACGGCTTCGACGTCGCTCGGTTTCGGCGTGTAGGTGTGTTCGCTCTCGAGCCCGGTGATGAGGCTTCGGACGCTGACATGCTCCCCTCCGACCGCCCGCACGAAATCCGCGAGGACCGGGAGCGTCGCGACCACCGGCAGCGACTCCGCAAACGCGCTGGGTCCGGCGATGATGGCGGCGACGGGGATCGCGAGGACCAGGCGCCGCAACGCGGCCCGGTTCACGTGGGGGGCTCGACGCGCGTGAGGAGGATGGTGTTCTCGATATCGTTGTCCACGAACTCGGTGGGCCGCACGCCCAGGGCGGCGGTATGCGGCATGCGGATCTTGAGTTTGTCTCTTCGCGCGAACTCCGCGATCGCCCGGATGGTGACGGTCTTTCCCTCGGTGACGGCGTCGAGGTCGAGCCACACCGGATCGTGCGAGCGGTCGAAGCGATAGCGGTACGGCAGGTTCGCCGCGCCGATCGTCATGGTCCCGGAGCCGTCGTCGTTGAAGGTAAACGTGACTTGGTTGTCAGTTGCGCGATTCGACCACGTGCCGACCAGGGTCGGCGCGAACACCCGGGGGTAGACCCACAAGGCAACCGCGGCCGCCACAACCACGCCGACCCACACCCACGGTCGCCGGCTCCGAGGAGGTGCAGGCAGGCCCGCGCCTTCGCTGGTTTGCGCGACGTCTTCCATCTATGGCTGCCACAAGTACAGAAAGCCGGGCTGCCCTGCGGGCCAGAGGTCGAGGTCGATGTTCACGACCGGCGCGGCGTAGAGACTGCCCTTGTATTCACCCGGCCTGGTGTAGGTCACCACCACGGCCGAATCGAGGCCCGCGGCTTCGCGCAGCCCGGCGACGGCGTCGTCCAGGTATCCGATTTCGTCCACGAGCCCGGCGGTTTTTGCTTGCTCAGCGGTGTAGATCCGGCCGTCCGCGAGCTCAAGGACGCGATCGCGAGCGAGAGAGGGGCGACCGGCGGTTACCGCGTCGACGAAGCGCAGGTATAAGTCGTCGATGACGGTCTGGAACAGGGCGCGCTCGTCATCGTCGAGCGGATGGAACGGGGAACCCATCCCCTTGTACGGGCCGGACGTGATCTCCGCCGTCTCCACCCCGATCTTTCCCAGGAGCCCGCTGAACGACGGCCTGACCATGATCACGCCGATGCTGCCTGTGACGGTCGTGGGTTGGGCCACGATTCGGTCCGCGGCTTGGGCGATGTAGTACGCCCCGGACGTCCCGAGATCCAGAATATGCGCGACCATGGGCACCCGCGCGCGCTGCTTGTAGGCGAGCAGCTCATGGTAGAGCGTGTCTGACGCGGTGACCGTCCCGCCGGGACTGTTGATGCGGAGAATGACGCCCTTGACGCGCGAATCTTTTTCGGCCTTGCGGACGATCTCCGCAACCTCGGACACGAGGCTCGGCCGCGTGTCTCCCAACACCGCGTTGCCGCGCTGTTGACCGGAAAGAAAGCCCGCAATCTCGACCAACAGCAGCTTGTTCTTGCCCTGACCGCTCAGGCGGGTTTCCTGCAACGGCTGGGGAACGGACCGGACATTCACCGTGATGCAGGCGGTGAGGGACAGGCCGAGCAGCAGGGCAACGGCGGTGGAAGTCCATCGTGGCATGTCGATCCTCGCGAAATCGAAGAGGCATTCTACCGTGTCGGGTCGCCACATGCAACGGCTTGTCCCCTGATGACGCGACGGCACACGGGCGGTATCGCCCCCCGGGGTGAGCGCGGGTGGAGCGGGCCGGCTACTGGAGGAAATTGATGAGCAGACCGACG
This sequence comes from Nitrospirota bacterium, assembly GCA_040757335.1. Lineage (NCBI taxonomy): Bacteria > Pseudomonadati > Nitrospirota > Nitrospirota bacterium. The sequence continues at coordinate 72,070 of JBFLXB010000003.1, forward strand.
AGGCTGAGCGCGAGGATGACGAACCCTAACCCCCGTTCAACGCTGGCGGAACCCGGCTGGCGGGCGGAATCCGTGGTCTTCATGGAGCACCCTGATATGAACGTGTGGCGGTGAGTATAACGCGGGGAGGAGAAGTGTCAAAGGCGCAGAGAAAAGGCAAGAACGGGATAAGGTGGTTGCTTGCCCCGCGCGAATCGCGGGGCGGCGCCACCCGTAAGGTGAGAACCGCGATTTTGATCGCAAGCCCCTGGCTCGCTGCGGGTTTGACTTCATTTTGGGCGCACGTTACACTACCGCTGCTCAAGCCCATGATGTCCGTCCAACGATGATGCCCACCTCGGTTGTCGGGCACGAATCCGACGAAGAGCTCAAATCCCTGGTGCTGCGCGGTCCCTTGCCCCGGCACGTGGCCATCATCATGGACGGCAACGGTCGCTGGGCGGCGATGCGACACCTCCCGCGCGTCGCGGGACACCGAGAAGGGATCAAATCGGTCCGGGAAACCGTGACCGCCTGCCGCGAACTCGGGATTTCTGCGCTCACCATTTATGCGTTTTCCGCAGAAAACTGGCGTCGCCCCACCTTCGAAGTGCAGGAGCTGATGCTGCTCCTGGAGCTGTATCTCCAGCGAGAGCTCGTCACGCTCATCGACAAGGACATCCGCTTTCGAACCATCGGGCGGATCGAGCGGCTGCCCGCCAGCGTGGTGGATTGGATTCGGCGGGTCGAACACCAAACCGCCGCGTGCAGTGAGATGACCCTGACGTTGGCGCTCAGCTACAGCGGCCGCAGCGAGCTGGTGGATGCGGCGCGCCGCATGGTGGCGGACGCCCAAGCCGGCGCGCTCGACCCGGCCACGATCGACGAAGACACGTTGGCTCGGTATCTGGATACGCGGGACGCTCAGGATCCCGACCTGGTCATTCGCACCAGCGGCGAATACCGTATCAGTAACTTCCTGCTGTGGCAGATCGCCTATTCCGAACTGTACTTCACCAAGACATTGTGGCCGGACTTTCGTCGCCGCGATCTGATGTTGGCGTTGCTGGATTATCAACGCCGTGAGCGGCGGTTTGGTCGCACGGGGGAGCAGCTCCAGGGGAGCACCGGGTGAGGGAACACGCCGGGCGGGTGATTACCGCCCTCGTTGCCCTCCCGCTTGTGTACGGGGCCGTAGTCTGGCTGCCGGCCTGGGCGTTTGCCGTTCTGATAGGCGTCGTGGTGGTCGTGGCCCAGGTCGAATTGTACGCGATGGTTCTCCCGCTGGCCGACCGCAGTACGTGGCGCTCCGGCAGACTGCCGGTGTTCGCACTCGGGGTGCTCGGGGGTGTGGCGCTGACTGCGATCGTCGCCAGTCAAGGCGCGCGGGCGACCGCCTTGCCGATAGCGGCGACGGGGCTCGTGGCCGGGCTTGCGGTCACCGCCCTGGCATCTGGCCGCGATTTGCGGGTGGCTACCACGGACGCCGCGTTCGCGTTGTTCGGCGTCTGGTACGTGGCGTGGCTGCTCGGGCAGATCGTGTTGCTTCGAGGCGCCCCGCGCGGTGAGTGGCTGGTCTTGTTCGCGCTCTGGGTGACGTGGCTGGCGGACGCGGCCGCGTTCTACGTGGGACGTCTCTGGGGTCGGAGGCCGCTGGCGCCGCGGGTCAGTCCTCGCAAGACAGTTGAGGGCGCGGTCGCGGCGCTTGTCGGCGGCGTGTCGGCGGCGGTGCTCGGGGCCGCGTGGTTCGTGCCGGACTTCTCCCCGGGAGAAGCCGCGGTCTTGGGAGCGCTGATGGCTGCGGCGGGAATGGCCGGCGACCTGGTGGAATCGCTCATCAAGCGTGGAGCGGGCGTGAAGGATTCGGGCGGGCTCATCCCGTCGCACGGCGGCCTGCTCGACAAGATCGACGGCCTGTTGTTTACGGCTCCTCTCATCTATCATTACGTGGTGTGGGCGAAGGGATATGGAGGCGCCGGGGCCTCGCCCTGAGGACGCGACGACGCGATGACGCGCAAGCGACTGACGATTCTCGGGTCGACCGGATCCATTGGATGTGCCGCGCTCGATGTGGCGGCGTCGTTCCGCGACGAGTTCGAGGTGGTGGGGCTGGCCTCGGGTCGGGGCGGAGACGCCTTCGAACGCCAACTCCGGGCGTGGCGCCCCCAGCTGGCATCCGTCGCGTCGGCTGATGAAGCCGTGCGCCTACGCTCCCGGTGTGCTGATCTTCCGACCGAAATTCTGGGCGGCCGCGACGCGGCGGTGACTGTGGCGGCGTCCACCGACGCCGATGTGGTGGTGTCCGCGATCGTCGGCGCGGCCGGACTCCTTCCCACGTTGGCCGCGATTCGTGCGGGTCGGACGGTGGCGCTGGCGAACAAGGAGACGATGGTGATGGCCGGCGCCCTGGTCACGGCCGAGGCCGTACGTTGCAACGTATCCATTCTGCCGGTGGACAGCGAGCACAACGCGATCTTTCAAGTTTTGGCCGGGCATCGCCGCGACGACGTCAGACGGCTGATCCTGACCGCTTCGGGCGGGCCGTTTTGGGACTTGCCCAGCGATCGGCTGTCACGGGTGACGCGCGAGGACGCGCTCCGGCACCCCACGTGGTCGATGGGTCCGAAGATCACGATCGACTCGGCCACGCTCATGAACAAAGGCCTGGAAGTGATCGAGGCGCACTGGTTGTTCGGAATCCCCGCGGAGCGGATCGACGTGGTGGTCCATCGACAGAGCGTGGTGCATTCGATGGTCGAATACCGCGACGGGTCGATTCTCGCCCAGATGGGCCCGGCCGATATGCGCGGGCCCATCGCCTATGCGTTGAGTTATCCGAGGCGGCTGCCGCTGCCGGTGCCCGCGCTCGACGTGGTGGCGCGCGGTGCGCTGACGTTCGAGCCGCCGGATCTGGTCAGGTTCCCGTGCCTAGGGCACGGATACGCGGCGCTCAAGGCGGGTGGCACCGCACCCGCGACGCTCAACGCCGCCAACGAGGAGGCCGTGGCCGCGTTCCTGGAGGGGCGGATCGACTATGTGCGAATCGCCGACACGATCGACCGGGTGTTGAACGCGACGGCCGGTGGTTCGGCGGCCACGGTCGACGACGTGTTGGAGGCCGACGCCGCGGCGCGCCGCATCGCGCGCCGCGCCCTGGGAACGGCGCCCGCGGAATCGCTGGTCTCCAGCGGCGCCGGATAATGTGAGGTGATGAATGATTGACACGGTGTTGGTGTTTCTGGTTGTCCTGGGGTTTTTAATCTTCGTCCACGAGCTGGGCCATTTTCTGGTTGCGCGCTGGACGGGGGTGCGCGTGTTGCGCTTCTCGCTCGGCTTCGGTCCCAAGATCTACAGCCGGCAGGTGGGCGACACCGAATACATGATTTCGGCGATTCCGCTGGGGGGATACGTCAAAATGGCGGGCGACGACCCCACGCAGGAGACTCCCAAACAACCGGACGAGTTCTCCGCCCGCACCTTGGGAGAACGCACGCGCATCGTTCTCGCCGGTCCCGTGATGAACATCTTGGTCGCGTTCCTGTTGATGCCCGTGGTGTACCTGATCGGGACCCAGGTTCCGGCCTTCTTGGAACAGCCGCCGGTCGTGGGGTGGGTGGAAGAGGACTCTCCTGCGCAGACCGCGGAGTTTGAAGCCGGGGACCGGATCGTGTCCATCGGCGGAACCGACGTACCCACGTGGGAGGCTGCGGTTTCCCAACTCGTGCGCAACCCCGAACAGGCGGTGGACGTCGTGGTGGAGCGCGGCGATCAGCGACTCACCTTGCCGATCACCGTGCCCGCGCAGTTCGAGAAGGGCGCAGGCACGCTGGGATTCCTCCCGGAGAAACCGCCGGTGGTGGGGATGGTCAGCCCCGGCATGCCCGCGGCCGTGGCTGGGCTCAAGCCGGGCGATGAAATCGTCTCGCTCAACGGCGAGCCGATTCATAACTGGTATCAGATGTCCGCCGCGATCCAGAAGAACCAAGGTACCCAGATGACACTGGGGTACCGGCGCGACGGCGTCGAGTCCACGGTGGAACTTACTCCCGCCATGGACGACGTCTCTGATCGGTGGGTCATCGGGATCGGGGGGAAAGACGCGACGCTGGTGCGCCAGTACGGGTTCGGCGAAGCCGTGGTCAAGGGCACGGAAAAGATGTGGGAGCTCACCGGCCTCACGTTCCAAGTGCTCGGACAGCTGTTCACGGGGAATCTGTCGATCAAGGCGTTGGGCGGCCCGATCATGATCGCGCAGGTCACGGGTGAGGCCGCGGACTCCGGGTTTACCGACGTGATACGGCTGGTGGCCTTCATCAGCCTTCAACTGGGCATCATGAACCTATTGCCCATCCCGGTGCTGGATGGTGGGTGGCTGGTGTTTTTCTTGATCGAGGCGATCCTGGGACACCCGCTGAATCGCCGCGGGTTGGAGATCGCCCAAACAGTGGGGATGGTATTGCTAATCACTCTCGCACTGGTCGTGTCGTATAACGACATAATGAGGATTATTGGGTAAGCCTGTCCATGAACGGCCATCTGCTGCGTTGCCGCTGCGCTTCCGGTGCTCACGTACAACTCAGTACGCTGCGCTCCGGTTCTCGCGGCGCCTTGCATCTGACCGTTCCTGAACAGGCTAAGGGCCAACGTCAGTGAACATCGTGAGGCGCAAGACCAGACAAATTCACGTCGGCAATGTCGCCATCGGCGGGGATGCGCCGATTTCGGTGCAGTCCATGACCACGACCGAGACGTGGCAGATCGACAAGACCGTGGCGCAGATCGCGGAGCTGGAGCGCGCCGGGTGCGAGATCGTGCGGGTGGCGGTGCCGGACGTGCCCTCGGCCGAAGCGCTGCCGGAGATTCGCCGGCAGACCGCGCTGCCGCTGATCGCGGACGTGCACTTCGACTACAAGCTCGGGCTCAAGGCCCTGGACGCGGGGGTGGATTGCCTGCGCATCAACCCCGGGAACATCGGGGATCGCGACAAGGTCGAACGGGTGGTGAAGGCCGCCAAGGAGCGGCGCACGCCGATCCGCATCGGCGTGAACGCGGGCTCACTCGAGCGCGAATTGCTCGACAAGTACGGCTATCCCACTCCGGATGCGATGGTGGAGTCGGCGCTGGCGCACATCCGCATCCTCGAGGAGCTCGACTTTCACGACATCAAGGTCTCGCTCAAAGCCTCGAACGTGGGTCTCGCGGTCGCCGCGTATCGCGCGTTCTCCCTGGTCAGCGACTACCCGCTGCACCTGGGCATTACCGAAGCGGGCACGACGTTCTCCGGCGGCATCAAGTCCGCGGCCGGGTTGAGCATTCTCTTGGCCCAGGGGATCGGCGATACGATTCGCGTGTCGCTCGCAGCCGATCCGGTCGAAGAAGTCAAAACCGGGTTCGAGATTCTGAAAGCGCTCGAGCTCCGGCGGCGCGGCGTCAACGTGGTGGCCTGCCCCACCTGCGGGCGGCTGGAGATCGACGTGATCCGCATGGCCAATGAGGTCGAGCGTCGTCTCGCACACGTCAAGGAACCGTTGACCGTGTCGATCCTCGGCTGCGTGGTGAACGGGATCGGTGAAGGCAAGGAAGCGGACATCGGCATCGCGGGCGGCCGCGGCGTCGGCTTGCTGTTCAAACACGGCGAGATCGTACGCAAGGTGCCGGAGTCCGAGCTGTTCGAGGTGCTGCTCAAAGAAATCGACGCCATGCTGGCGGAACGCGGAGAGCCGCAGCCCGCCAGCCTGCCTCTTCATTCGTAGGGCGGGTTTGACCCCGCTCCGACGAACGTAGTCCCATGCGGTATTCCACCCTGCTGATTCCCACGCTGCGCGAGGACCCCGGCGAGGCCGAGACCGTCAGCCACCGGCTGCTGCTGCGCGCCGGGATGATCCGCAAGGTCGCGGCCGGGATCTACAATTTCCTGCCGCTCGGGTTGCGCGTGCTCAAGCAGGTGGAGCGCATCGTGCGCGAAGAGATGAACCGTGCTGGCGCGCAAGAGATCCTGATGCCGTTCGTGCAACCCGCCGAGTTGTGGCAGGAGACCGGACGGTGGGGCCAGTACGGGAAAGAGCTCGCCAGGCTCAAGGACCGGCACGACCGCGACTTCTGCCTGGGCCCCACGCACGAGGAGGTCGTGACCGACCTGGTGCGCCGAGAGGTCAAGTCCTACCGACAGTTGCCGATCACGCTCTACCAGATCCAGTCGAAGTTTCGCGACGAGGTTCGCCCGCGCTTCGGCCTGATGCGCGCGCGCGAGTTCCTGATGAAGGACGCGTACAGCTTCGACCGAGACGATGAAGGGAGCAAGAAGAGCTATGACGCGATGTTCCAGGCGTATTCGCGGATTTTTGCGCGCTGCGGGCTCACGTTCAAAGCCGTCGAGGCCGACGCGGGATTGATCGGCGGCAGTTCGTCGCATGAGTTCATGGTGCTGGCGGAAACCGGGGAAGACGCGATCGCGAGTTGCGATCGCTGCGGGTACGCGGCCAACCTGGAACGCGCCGAAGCCAAAGCCACGTCCGCTGCGGAGGTGCCCTCGCCGGCAACGGTTCCTTCGGCCAAAGAGGTGTCTACCCCGGGCAAACATACCGTGGCGGAGGTGGCGACGTTTCTCAACGTGCCGACCGAGCGTTTGGTCAAAACCATGCTCTACCAGGCCGGCGAGCAGATCGTCGCCGTGCTCATCCGCGGCGACCACGAGGCCAACGACGTCAAACTGAAACGCCATCTGAAGGTCGATCACGTCGCGCTCGCCTCTGATGCAGCGATCGCCCGGACGACCGGCGGCCCCAAGGGGTTTTCGGGCCCGGTGGGCCTTGGCGGAGTCAGGATCATTGCCGATCATGCGGCGGTGGTACGCGACGCGGTGGTCGGAGCGAACAAGGCCGATGCGCACTTCGTGCACGTGGAGCCGTTTCGAGATTTTCAGATCGACGCGATCGCGGACCTGCGGAACGTGGTCGACGGTGACCCGTGCCCTCGGTGCGAGGCCGGGCGGCTGTCCATCTTCCGGGGAATCGAGGTCGGACACGTCTTTCGCCTCGGCACCAAGTACACGGAGGCCATGAAGGCTATGTACTTGGATCAGGACGGCAAGGAGCGCGCCATCGTCATGGGCTGCTACGGCATCGGCGTGAGCCGCATCGCGGCCGCCGCAGTGGAGCAGAACCATGATGCCAAGGGCATTATCTGGCCCGCGCCGCTTTCTCCTTTTGCGGCGCATCTCATCCCGTTGAGCGACAAGCCGGCGGTGGTCGACGCCACTGCACGCATCGAATCCATTCTGGCCGAAGCCGGCGTGGATGTGCTGATCGACGATCGGCCCGAGCGCCCGGGCGTGAAGTTCAACGACGCGGATCTGATCGGCATATCACTCCACGTCGTGCTCGGCGACAAGTCGCTGGCCCAGGGCGAGGTCGAATTCAAAGAACGCCGCACCGGCAACGTCCGCAAGATCAAACTCGACGACGCAGCCGGCGCGATCGTCGCCTGGGCGAACGCTTCGCAATGACCCGGCGCCCGGCTCGCTGGCGTTTGCGCGGTTTCGCAACGAACGTTCATGAATAATCCGGGCTGGACGCTCGCGCGGCCCATGTCCACGGCGCGGTCGCACTGCGCGGCTGCGGTTTACAGCGATCGCATCTATGTCTTCGGCGGCGGCGGCCAAGCCTTTGCCGCGCTCAAGACCGCCGAATGTTACGACCCCGCCAAGGACACGTGGACGCCGATCGCGACCATGCCCACCGCGCGATCAGGCATCGTCGCCGTGCCATTCCAGAACCGCATCTACGTCATGGGCGGCGGTTTCAAGAAACCCGACGGCACGTTCCAGTTCCTCACGGTGGTCGAGATCTACGATCCCGGAAAAGACTCCTGGACCAAAGGCCCCGACCTCCAACGCCGCCACGACGCCCCGGCCGCAACGGTCATGGGCGGACGGATCTACCTGGTCGGCGGCCACCTGCCGGACACACCGGGCGGCCCGTTGACCGATCCTGCGTTTAATTTCTTCGAGGTGTTCGACGTTGTCAACGGCCGCTGGCTCGAACTCTCCCCCATGCCGACGCCCCGTTTCTCCCTTGCTCTAGTTCCGTGGGAAGGTAAGTTGCTTGCGATGGGCGGCGGTGCTTTTCGCGACAACACGTTCCGTAACTTCGACGTGATTGAAGCCTACAACCCAGCCAAAGGCGCTTGGGAAACCTCAGACATCAGCCCGCTCCCATGGCCCACCGCCGGGGTGGCTGCCGTGCTGGTCAATGATTCGATCTACGTCTTCGGCGGCAACGACGGTATCGGCATTCAGCCCAAAGCTGCTCGCTACACACGCGATGCCGGCTGGACCATGCTGCCGCCAATGCCCGAACCCCGGGCCGCAGCCGCTGCGGTGACCCTCTGCAGCGCCATCTACCTCATCGGTGGTCGCGCCGCTGACGGGAGGACGCCGTCGGATACGCTCATGGCTTTCCGGAACCCCTAATCTGGACGATTTGTTTTCTGCTAACGAAAATCTGCTCGGTCGATTCCCGCCTGTTTGAGGATTGAGAGGAGGGTGCCTTTCGGGAGATCGCCGCGGTGAAAGGGCACGGTCACCCGGCGTTTTGTAGTGGGGTGGTAGTACAGGCGATGGCTTCCGGACGAGTGGTCCAGGATGAAGCCGTGACGTTCGAGGATTTTGATAACCTGTTGCGACGTCAGCGTCGGCAGCTTAGGCATACCGGACGCGTAGCGTGCTTTCCAAGACCTCCGAATCGTCTGGGATGGGTTCCCCGTGTTTTTTCAGGCTCTGCAGATACACCGCGATGGCGTCGGAGGCCATTAAGCGAGCGTCCTCGACCGTTTCGCCATACGTCACGCACCCCGGAAGTGAAGGGACAAGTACGGTGTATCCCCCCTCAGGCTCCGGCCGCAGCAGGATGCGGTAGGACAACTCTTTCTTAAGAACGGGTGCCGCTTTACGTCGTTTAGTCGCCATGCCTTGGGTTTGGAGCGTCTTTCGCCGCGATATTCCTTGCCAGCGTGCTTTTGATCGTAGCGGATCGCGTCAGATGCGGTCAAGTGCGGACTTCGTTTCGGGGTGGGCTTGCATTGCCACATGGGCCGCGATAGATTCGGTCCATGACGCGCCTTGAGCGCCTCTTGGGGATCGCGCTCCTCTTGTCCGCGCGGCGGCGGTTGCGTGCGGATGACCTGGCAAGCCATTTCAGCATCAGCCTACGAACCGTGTATCGCGACGTGCGCGCGCTGCAGGCGTCCGGGTTTCCGGTGGTCGGCACGGCTGGGGACGGGTATCGGCTGCCGCCTACGTCGCAGCTCAGGCCGCTGGCGCTTGATCCGCAGGAAGCGGAAGCCTTGGCGGTCGGCGCTCGGCTGCTGGCCGGGCTCGCCGATGCGCCGTTAAAGGACCGGCTGAAAACGGCGATGGCCAAGCTGGAGGCGGTGCTCCCGCCGGCTGCGATCGACCGGGTCGCTGATGTGAGCGAGAAGGTGGTGGTGGAAGGCTCTCGGTCGGCCACCGGGCCGCTCGCAACGCTCCTGGAAGCGGTCAATGATCGGCGCGTGGTGGATCTGACCTATGACGGCATTGCGCGCGGAGAAGTCACGCGGCGCGAAATCGAGCCGTTGGGGCTCGTGCGGTATGCCAATGTCTGGCTCATCCCCGCGTACTGTCGTCTCCGCGATGATCTCCGCGTGTTCCGCGCCGACAGGATCTTGGGCGCCAAGCTGACCGCATCCACCTTCACGCCGCGGCCGGGATTGAGTCTCAAGGACTACCTACACAAGGCCGAAATAGAGGCCGCGCGTTTCCCGCACGACTCCTGACACCCTCCTGTCACCAGCGCGTTGTATTGTCCATCCGCGTGAGGATCGGCACCACTCACCCGGAGGACAAAATGAACGCGCACACGCAAACCATCACCATCAACACCGCACCCAAGGTCGTCTTTGATTTCGTCGCCAACCCGGAGAACCTGCCCAAATGGGCCGTCGTGTTCTGCCGCGGCCTGCGGCATGAGGAATCGCGGTGGATCGTCACCACGCCCGAGGGGGACATGGTGATCCGGTACGAGTCCGACGCCAAGACTGGGGCGATCGACATGTACGTGACGGTTTCGCCGAGCGTCGAGAGCCCGGCGTTCTCGCGCGTGCTGGCGAACGGCGAGGGGTCCGAGTACGTGTTCACGTTCTTTCAGCCGCCCGGCCTTCCGGATGAGGAGTTTCGCAACCAGACGGAGGCGCTGAAGAAAGAGTTGGGTGTGCTGAAAGGACTTTTGGAGGCGTAGAGGTATCAGAACGACATTGGAGGAGGCTGATCATGGATCGAGCAGACACGACAGGACAGATTGACCGGGGGCAGGTTGTCGAGTGGGCACCGTTCGAACTGGCGGACGGGGCGAGCGAGGCCGACCTGTTAAAAGCCTCTGCGGCCCTTCAGAGCGATTTCTTGGACAGGCAGCCGGGGTTTGTTCGCCGAGAGCTGCTCAAGGGCAAAGACGGCAAGTGGGTCGACCTCGTGTACTGGAGCAACCGCGAGGCGGCGGAACGAGCCGTGCAGGAGGCGGCGGCCAGCCCGGCGTGTCATCGGTACTTTCAACTGATGCGTGAAGCGGACCACGCCGACCCCGGTGCCGGCGTGGTCCACCTCGAACGGGCCATGACGTATCCCGCTTTGCCCGTTGCGTCGTGACCCCCGGGTGATCCCGGCCAGCGACAGATCATTGACCGCCAGCTTCGTACATCAGTTTCGCCTGCGCCAGTGTGGTGCCTGACGCGTCCACTACCGACACGGTCCATTCGCCAGTCCAACTCGGATCGAGTTGTTTGCTGGACCACACGCGCCAGCGCGGGGCTTTCACGTCGAAGGTCACCGCGGCCTTGACCTCTCCGGCGTATTCCCATTTGTGCGCGACGGCCTGACCTTCGAGGCCCGTCAGTTCGGTGTAGAAAAAGACCTGGGGGACGTCGTTCGTAAGCGAGGTGATCTGGTCCGCGGGTTCGCGGTCCGCCACGCCGGTGGTGAACATGGCGCGGGCGACTTTGTCGGAAGCGGGAGCTGCTCCTGGCGGAGTGGATTCCTGGGCGAAGAGCGGGGCGGTGAGCAAGAGTCCCAAGACGGTGAACACGAGTCGTTTCATGGGAGGCCTCCTTTTTTGCGGTGCCGAGAGCGGTTGGCGGGCAAAGCCTAGCGCATTGTGTCGGGTTGGCAAGGCGTGTTGTTTAGCCACGTGAGGGGGGCTGCGGCGCGCGGGATGGCGCGCTGCACCTTGCTTCGCCATGTGAGGGGAAGCCTGCGGCGTCATAGAAGGCGCACCACTTTGTGGTGCGCTGCACATTGACATCCCTCGGGCGGCTCCGGTATCATCGATCCTTCGTTCGATACGTATGGAGCTGCGGTTATGAAGATTATTCTACGAGAAGACGTGGATCACGTTGGCAAAATGGGCGATCTGGTGACCGTCAAAGACGGGTACGCCCGCAACTACCTCCTGCCCCGCGACATGGCGGCGCCGGCCACCGAGCGCAACGTGCGGGCCTTGGAGCACCAAAAGCGCCTGATCGAAGCTAAGCGCAAGAAAGAACGCGCAGCCGCCGAGGAACTGGTCAAACGGCTGACGTCGATTCCTTTGACGTTCCCCGTGCAGGCCGGGGAAGACGACAAGCTGTTCGGCTCGGTGACGAGCAAGGATATTTCCGAGGCCCTGGCTGCAAAGGATTTTGTGGTCGATAAGCGGAAGATCGTGCTGGACAAGCCCATCAAAGCGCTCGGGACCTTCACGGTCCCGATCAAGCTCTCCTCGGAAGTTGTCGGCGAGGTGACGGTCTCGGTGGTTAAACAGGAAACGGTTTAAAGCGGTCCCTCGTGGCCGCGGTTGCCTGACCTCCCCGCATCAGCTAGACTCATCCCCGTTCCCCGTCACAGAGGGCGTGGCGATGGTTTCCTTCCCAATTCTGGTCGGCTTTCTGGGATTCTTGAGCGCGTCGTCTCCGGAGACGTCCCACTCGCCCTTCCTGACCCGTGTGGATCCCGCGTGTGAGCGTACGCTGTCAACGCGCCTGGTCCAATCCGTCTCGGGGCGGTCCGGGGTGACCCTGGTCCCGCGCGATTCCCGTTCCGGCGCTCACGGCACCTGCAACTATGCGATCAGCGGCGAGATCGTGATCTTGTCGGTTGCCATCAACCCGCTGACCAATCCTGCGTTTTACGAGAGCTACCGGCGCAACTGCGGGCATGAAGCGCCGGCGGTTCGTATCACGGGGGTTGGCGACGAAGCGCTCGCCTGTGCCGCGTATGGAGGCGGAGCCGACCACGCGGTGGTGGTCCACAAGGGACGGCTCGTCGTGGTGATCCAGAGCACCAAGCGCCTGGACCCTCAGACCCGCCGGATCCGCGAAAGTTACTTCACGACCGACCAGTTGACGGAGCTGGCGCGCACCGTCGTCAGGAACCTGTAAACCGGCGCTCAGGGACGAGCCCGTTCCATCGCCGCGTCGTGCGGGTTTCGACACTGCCCGGCGTGCTTGAACTCGGCGACCAGCGGGCGTATTGTGAAAACGTTTGTCCGGCGCACCGTGCGTCGGGTGGGAGACGCGATGAGGCGAAAAGGAGATCGGATGAGTATGCGAGGGATAGCGGCGGTAGCGGTAATCGTCGGACTGTTGTCGGGAGTTGCCCATGCGCAAAACAAGCCGTCGCTCAAAACCGACCAAGAGAAAGTCAGTTACAGCATCGGGCTGGACATCGGGGCCAACTTCAAACGGCAGTCGGTGGAGCTGGATTCCAAGGCGCTAGCTGCCGGCATCTCCGACGGCCTATCGGGCGCAAAACCGGCGCTGAGCGAAGACGAGGTGAAAAAGGTCTTGGCGGATTTTCAACAGCAGATGCGGGCCCGAGCCGCTGCAATGGCCCAACAACTGGCTGATCAGAACAAGAAGAACGGCGAGGCGTACCTGGCGGAGAACAAGAAGCAGAAGGGCATCGTGACCCTACCCAGCGGACTCCAGTACAAGGTCCTGAAGGAAGCCAAGGGCGCCAAACCCAAGGCCACCGACACGGTCTCCGTGCATTATCGCGGGACGTTGATCGACGGGACGGAGTTCGACAGTTCGATCAAACGAGGTCAACCGGCCGAATTTCCCGTGAACCAAGTCATCCCGGGCTGGACCGAAGCCCTCCAACTCATGCCGGTGGGCTCCAAGTGGCAGTTGTTCATCCCGTCCGGCCTGGCCTATGGAGCGCAGGGCGCCGGCAACATGATCGGACCCAATTCTACCCTGATCTTCGAGGTGGAGTTGCTCGAGATCAAGAAGAAATAGGCGACGAACGCCGCTCCCGCGTCTGCGGCCGTGACCCACGAAACGGATCAACGGCCCACTCGGCTGTCCGATGATCTGCGCGCGATCCTCGACCGCGCCGCTGGCAACGCGCTCTCGCTCCGCCAAATCGTGGAGGTCCTGCACGGCCGGGGTTTTGACGTCCTGGTCATCATCCTGGTCCTGCCGTTTTGCCAGCCGATTCCACTGCCCGGTCTCTCCACACCCTTCGGCCTGGCGCTGATGTTCTTCGGGTTGCGCATCGCCCTCCGACAACGACCGTGGCTGCCCGACTGCCTGCTGCGGCGTGAGATCTCGTACGAGACCCTGGCCAAGATCGTGACCACCGCGACGGCCGTGGCCAAACGCCTGGAAAAGGTGATCCACCCGCGGTTCCGATTCATGAAACAGTGGTGGAGTTTCAATGCGGTCAATGGATTGGCGATCGCGTCCAGCTCGTTCTTGCTGATGCTGCCGCTGCCCATCCCGTTTTCCAACACGATCCCGGCTTGGTCGATCTTGTTGCTCGCCCTGGGCATGATGGAGGAAGACGGAGCGGTGATCGTGCTCGGTTATCTCATGGCCGGTGCGGCATGGACGTATATCGTGACGCTGTGGATGTTGGGGGAGGCGGGAATCCAGCGATTGGGTTTGTTCTAAATTAGCCCTTACGCCGCGCGACCATCACGCCGTCCCGGATTGGGTTGAGAAAACAGTCGTAGTCCGGGTCATCGGCGATCAGGCGGTTGTGTTCCCGGATGGCTTCGGTCCAGCCCGGCGCCACATCGTCCACCACGCGTTGCTGCACCACGCGGCCGTACCAGAGCGTGTTGTCCGCGATGTACAGGCCTCCGGGCCGGATGCGTTCGCGGGCCAGGCGCCAGACCTCGGGATAGGCGTCTTTGTCCACGTCGTTGTAGACGACGTCGAACAAGCCATCGGTCTCGCGGAACACGTCTTGCGCCCAACCCACCCGAAAATCGATCCGGTCCCAGCGGCCCACGCGCTCCAGGTACGCGCGGGCCTTTCGGGCGTTCTCGGCCTTCCCGTCCGTGCAGATCACGGCGCCGACGGCGCCGACCGCGCGAGAGAACCAGTAGGCGGAATACCCGTACCCGCTGCCGAACTCAAAGATCCGCCGCGCCCTCACGCTGAGCGCCATGACCTCCAAAAACGCGCCGACCACGCGGCCGACGATGGGGAAGCCGCGCGCTTCGGCCTCGGCCTCCATTTCAAGGATCACCGGTTCGTCGCGGCGCCGGTGAAGGGTCGTGAGGTAATCAAAAACCTTCGGGTGGACTGGTTCGATGAGTCCACGCGGCGTTCGACTCGGATTGAGCGGGCGTCTCGGCATGCGGACCTCCGTGACACGGGTGGTCGCGCTTCTGTACCATGAGCCCTTGTCGTCAATCAACGAGAGACGGGTGGAACTGGTTATCGACGGATACAACGTGATCGGCAGCCGCGGGGGCTTGTACGGCGACGTGGCGGCCAAGCGCGAGGCGTTCGTCGCGGAGTTGGGGCGGTACGCGCGTCTCAAAGGCCACGCCATCACCGTGGTCTTCGACGGCTTTCCGCCGGGTCTGGCCCCCACGGCGGGCGGGGCGTCCGGCGCGGCGCGGTATCCGGCGAGCGTGCGGGTGCGCTTCGCCGAGCACGAACGGGCCGACGATGTGATCATTCGCCTGGCGCAACGACTCCGCGAAGGGGGGACGATCGTGTCCTCCGACCGGGAGGTGCGCGACGCGTGTCGAGCATACGGCTGCGTGGTCTTGGGCGCGCAAGCCTTTGATCAACGACTGGTCGATGCGCTAGTCAGCAACCAGGGGTTGTCGGGCGACCCGGGAGCTGAACCGGATAAGGACAGGGATGCTGACTCCGGATTGGACGGTCGAAGGGTCAAGCGCGGCAATCCGCGGCGCCTGTCGAAGGTCGCACGCAAGACGCGAAAGCGCCTGGACCGGCTCTAAATCGGGAGCGTGAAGGCGTTCAGCGCCCCGCGATCGACGCAGCCGGGACCGTGCGTCGCTGCGTGAGACGGTCTTTGAACATCGCGCGGTAGTATCGGTACCAATCGCTCTGGAAGAGCTCGCCGGGGTCGTAGCGCTGCTTGAGCGTCAGGAACTCCGCCATCTGCGGGTAACACGCCTCGATCTGTTCGCGGGTGGCCCATCGGTGGTAGGTGAGGAAGTATTTGCCGCCGTGTTCGACGGCGCGGTCGATGATCCGCCGAAAATTCGCTTCCGCCTGCGCGAGGCCCTCCGGGGTGTGGGTCACGTGCAGGTTCATGACGGTACACGCCCACGGTTCGCTCGCCCACGCGAGGAACGACTCCTTGTCGGGTTCGATCAGCCGGATGGTGCCGTAGATCACGTGGACCGAGTGACGACGAAAGTCGTCGCGCAGCGTGGCGAGGAACGCGGCGAGCTTGGGGCGCGGGACGTAGACCTCCGTGATCATCTCCGTGCCTTGTGCTGGGGCGTGCAGGCGTCGGTCCACCTCACGGTGGTAGTTCTCGATATACACGCTGAGCTGATGGGTGTCTGACCAGTAGCGCTGCCCGGAGGTCGTGAGGTAGTAGGACGAGTACCGCTCGAAGGCCCGCTTGGTGTCGGCGTGGGCGAGGTAATACAGCTCCCGCCAGTCATCCGGAGCCAGTTCTCGCTCCACGTCCGGCATGGCGGCATCGTCCGGTAGCGGCCGGTAACACGAAAACACCCCGGTTTTCAGGAAGGCGTCGGACGGGGTGTCGATCGAGAACTGACAGTCGCCGTAAAGAAACCCGTCCGCGATGCGCTTCTCCAGGGCCGGCATCAGGTCGTCCACGTCAATGACTTCCACCACGCGTTCGAGCTTCGTGCGGGGCATCAGGCGCAGACGGACCCGTACCACGACCCCGAAGTTGCCGTACCCGCCGATGACCAGCCGAAACAATTGAGCGTTTTCGGTGCGGCTGCACGTCAGGACCGAGCCTTCGGCGTCCACCAGATCGAACGATTCCACGTCTCCGATCATGGGCCGGAGCCGCAGCCCTCTGCCGTGGATGTTGGCGCCCAAGGCCCCGCCGATGGTGAGCCGATCGGCTCCGGTTTGCTTCTGGATAATGCCCCACGACTTCGCGTCGCCGGCTTGCAGCGCGACCAGCGCCTTGATCAAGTCGGGCCATTGGATGCCGGCCTCGACCTCCACCACGCCGCGCACGGCGTCCAGATCCAGGACGCGATTCATGGGCCGCGTGTCGATCAGCACGGTGTCAGCGCCGAATTGCTGGCCGCCCATGGCATGCCTTCCGCCGGCCACGCTGACGGTCTTGCCGGCACGGCGGGCGGTGTCCAGGGCCGATCGAAGCGCGGTCAGTGAGTCCACAGCAAGAACCCGATCCACCTGCGTGGGGTTGAGCTGGGAGTGGACGTCATTGACCAGCACGCCGGCCGAGGGCCGAACGATCCACGAGCAGGCGCTCGGAAACAGGGCGAGCCCGGCGCCGCCGGCCATTGTGGTGAGGAACGTCCGTCGCGTGAGCATGTCAATCTCCCGTGGTCGGTGAGTCGAGTAGGCGGCGGGCTGTGAGATAAAAGAGCCCCATCGCGACGCCCTGGACGGCGTGATACAGCGCGTTGTGGCTGAAGTAGACGGGGTGTACCGTCACGCCCGCGCGTTGCGCCATCGCGGCCAGCAACATCAGCGCCACGGAGACCGCTCCCAGACCGAACGCAAATTGGTGTCCCTGAAAGTATCGAGTCGTGAATGCCCCGAGAAGGAACAACGCGGAAGGCGCGTAGTGGGCAATCGCCACCGCGAAGGTCTGTGTGACACCCAGCACCACCACCGCGTAACCCGCGAACGCGACCGCCGCCGCCGCGGTCACCCGACGCGCCCAGCGGGTAGGCAGCACCACATAGCCGCCGATAGCCCATGCCGACACCGCGGTGCCGCCGATCGCCAGGAGGCTCAGCGGCCACAACACGCCAAATCCCAGTGACTGCTCGTCCGGAAAGAACCCGTGCACCGTGCCTCCGGTCACGGCCGCGAGGCCGATGGTCCCAAAAAACAGGGCGAGCCACCCACGCAACCGTCGATCGGGAGTCTTGCGCCGGGCGATCCACGTTGCCAGTACCGCGCACTCGACCGCCAGACCGTAGTCCGTGAACGTGACATCAGGTTCCAGAGCCGTCATGCGGTCCATCCGGTCTCGGAAGTCGTGGGCGCATGATCGACGTGATACCGCCCAAGTGTGCACAAACGCGGACAGAACGGCACCCAAGATGAACGAGGACCGAGTGCTGGGCACAGCCTGCGCACGCTCAGGTCTGATCCAAACCCGGCAAACCGTCGATGCTGCGCGCGTTCTTGTCTTGGCGATACGCCCGGAGCATGGTCGGTCCCTTTGCGTCCGCCCATTGCTCGAGCGCGTCTCGGTCGGCGCGATGGTCGAACAGCGGGACCCCGAATCCGCAGGAGTCGGACACCCGGGTCACGTTGATCTTGATAAAGGCCCGCGTCCCAACGCGGTTGGGGAACTGTGCTCGGAGGAAGTTGAACTCCGGATGCTCCGGCGAGATGACGTCGCCCCGTCCGTGTAATCTGACGATTTTGGGCGGGCCCTCGAACGCGCAGAACATAATCACGATGCGGCCGTTGTCTCGGAGGTGGGCGATCGTTTCCACGCCGCTTCCGGTCAGGTCCTGATACGCGACGGTTCGTGGGCCGATGATGCGAAACGCATCCCCGCCTTTGGGTGAGCAGTTGACGTGCCCGTCCCGGGACAGGGGCGCCGTGGCCACGAAGAAGACGCGTTGCCGCCGAATCCAAGCCGCGAGTTGATCGTCGATCCGGTCGTGGAGTCTTCCCAAGACGACCCTCCGTTACCATGCCGTGGTGCACGGTTTGCCGTCGTACCCCACGCGGATCATGTCCTGCCGCTCTTTTCCGGTTCTGCCAGGATCATGCGGAGAACACGATGGGTTGTATTGGACCGTAGGAGACAGCAGCGTGTCAATCGTTGATTTGTGATGATTTGACCCAGGCTGCCCGTCCGCCTTTGCCGGCCCAAGAACGTCCTCCCGCCGGATTCCTTGACAGCATAGCCCGCCGGGCCTATGATCCCGGCCGTACTGCGAGGGGTTGGTGTCGAGTCGACACGGATCGTCGGCGACGACGCGGCCCACGCTGCCATGACGGCCCTCTCGTTTCTGCAACAGCCCGACGCGCTCGAGCGCTTTGTGCTCGTGTTTATCCCGATCTTCGTTGCCGTCGACATCATCGGCGTCTTGCCGACCTACTACGCCCTGACCGCCCCGCTGGCGGCCGACGAGAAACCGCGCATTGCGCGTCTGTCCGTGCTCACGGCATTTTCCATCACAGTGACGTTCATCTTGCTGGGAAACGCCACGTTCGCCGTCCTGGGCGTGCGCGTCGAAGACTTCATGGTAGCCGGCGGGATTTTGTTGCTGGTGTTTGCGGTCTCGGATCTGCTGCGCGACGGCACGCGGTCCGCCGCCCCCAAGGCGGCGCAGACGTTGGCGGTGGTGCCGCTGGGCACGCCCATCATCGCGGGGCCGGCCACGCTCACCACATCGCTGATGCTCACCGGGACGTACGGCTTCGGGCTGGTCTTCGTGTCGCTGGCGCTCAATCTCCTGCTCGCGTGGGTGGTGGTGCGGTATGCCGACCAAGTGATCGGCGTATTGGGCGTGAACGGCGCAACGGCCATCGCCAAAGTGTTCTACCTGTTGCTTGCGGCGATCGCAGTGAGTATGATTCGCCGCGGATTGGCGGGGTTTTTGACCGCCGTCTAGGGTCGTATGGAGCCCACTGCGACATATCAAGGCCGCATCGGCGCGTATCCGTTGACGCCGTCGCAGATCCTGGTCCTCTGGTTTGCCGGGGCGGTGGCGCTGGGGACGATCTGCCTGTTGCTGCCGGTCGCGTCCGCGCCGGACCGCTCGATCCGTTTCGTCGACGCGCTGTTCATGGCGACCTCGGCGATCTGCGTGACCGGCCTCGTTGTCAAGGACCTGGCGTCCGATTTGAGCACCACCGGCCAGATCATGATTCTCGTCCTGATCCAACTCGGTGGGCTCGGGTATATGGTGCTGTCCACCATCATCATCATCTTGTTGGGCAAGAAAGTCGGTATCAAGCAGCGTCTCGTGATGCAGGAAGCCCTCAATGTCTTGACCGTCGAAGGGGTGATCGGGCTGCTCAAAGGTATTCTCCTGCTGACGGTCGTCGCAGAGGGACTCGGCGCGATCCTGCTGGCCATCCGGTTTTCCGTGGAATTCCCGTGGCCTCGTGCAGCCTATCTCGGACTGTTTCACGCAATCTCAGCGTTCAACAACGCGGGGTTTTCGCTGTTTCCCACGAGTCTGGTTGCGTACCAACGCGATTGGGTGGTCAACTTCCTGGTGACGATCCTGGCGATCATCGGGGGGATCGGCTTTATCGTGTACCGGGATCTCATCCGCCTGGTCAAGCGGGAGGTTTTTCGGCTGACGGTCCACTCCTGGATGGTGTTGAGCATCACGGCGGCGTTGATTGTCGGCGGCACCTTGCTGTTTCTGGCGCTGGAAGGGGGAAACCCCAAGA
This sequence comes from Nitrospirota bacterium, assembly GCA_040757335.1. Taxonomy (NCBI): domain Bacteria; kingdom Pseudomonadati; phylum Nitrospirota; species Nitrospirota bacterium. Next base: position 91,939 of record JBFLXB010000003.1, read on the forward strand.
CGCTTGGCTCCCTTCCGCTCAGGGCTCAAGTCTTGGTGTCATATTTTCACTCGGTCACCGCGAGGACGCTGGGATTCAACACGATCGACATTGGTGCCTGCACCGGAGCCACGTTGTACCTCTTGGTGCTGTTGATGTTCATCGGCGCCTCGCCGGGCGGAACCGGCGGCGGGGTCAAAACCTCGACGTTCGGGACCATGGTGGTCGGCGTGTGGGCGGGCATTGTGGGGCGGAGTGATGTCACCGCGTTTCATCGTCGGATTCCGCAAGAGACCGTCATCCGGGCGTTCTCCGTGGCGTTGTTGGCGTTCGCGCTGGTCACGGGCGTGACACTTATTCTTCAGGTCAGCGACCGCCAAGACTTCCTGCGCACGTTGTTCGAGTCCGCCTCCGCGTTCGGCACGGTGGGTTTGTCGACCGGTGACGGCGGGGTGTTGAGCTTTTCGGCGCTGTTTACGGACTTCGGTAAGCTGATGGTCGTCCTGACGATGCTCGTCGGACGAATCGGTCCGCTGACCGTCAGCGTCGCCTTGGTGCGACTGGAGGAAACGCGCCGATTTCGGTATCCTCCGGAACGCGTCCTTATCGGGTAGGAGCACACGATGGCTCGTCAATTTGCTGTAATCGGCCTTGGGCGGTTCGGGTACAGCGTCGCAGAAACGCTCATCAAGAAAGGCTACGAGGTGCTGGCCATCGACAGCAACGAGGACCAGATCGAGGCCGTGAGCGACTTTGCGACCTACGCGGTGCAGTGCGACGCCACGGACGAACGTGCGCTCAAAGCGGTCAGCATTCAGAACGTCGACGTTGCGGTGGTGAGCATCGGGGAGAACATCGAGGCAAGCATTCTGATCGTCATGACGCTCAAGGAACTGGGGGTCAAGGAGATCATTGCCAAGGCCGTGACCCCGCTGCACGGGAAGATCCTGGCCAACATGGGCGTGACGGAAGTGATCTATCCGGAACGGGACGCGGCGATCCGGCTCGCGCACCGCCTCATTGCTCCGAACGTGCTCGAGTACCTCGAACTTGCGCAGGGTTACAGTATCGAAGAGATCGAGGTGCCGGGGCAGTTCGTGGGCAAGCCGCTGAAAGAAGCCTCGATCCGGACCTCCTACGGCATCAACGTCATTGCGATCAAGCGCCGCGTCACCAAGCTCGTTCGCGGGGAGTGGAAGAGCGTCGAGGAGATGAACGTCAACCCCGACGCGGAGGACATCCTCCAGAAGGGCGACGTCATGGTTATTGTTGGCAAAGAGGAGGACTTAGACCGTCTTTCCAAATTAGATTGACCGCCATTTTTGCAGTTTCTATCCCCACCCTGCAGTCGTAGCCCTAGAAGTCGACACTCGCGCGCCCGTTCAGGAACGCGTCAGATGCAAGGCGGAGCGAGCGCCCGCACCGCAGCGTACTGGGTCGTACGTGAGGAGCGGACGCGCAGCGACAACGCAGCAGATGATCGTTCATGGACGGGTGCTGCCTAGGCCCTTCGCCCCAAGGCCGCGGTTAGGTCCTTTAGCCGCTTGACTGTCGAAAATACGGCGTGTTACAACGTCCGCTCCGGTAAAAAAATCAAGGCCCTATGGCGTGGCGATGACTCCGGATTCCGTGCTCTCTACATACCTGGCGAACTACGGTCCAGTCGTCATCTTTATGGCGATTGCGGCGGCGTTCGGGGCCGGGACGCTGGTCTTCAGCTACCTGATCCACCCGCGGATCTACTCCACCGAGAAGCTTTCGGCGTACGAGTGCGGGAGTGAGCCGATTTCCGACGCACGGATGCCGTTTCCGGTCCGCTACTACATCATCGCCATGTTGTTCGTGATCTTCGACGTGGAACTCGTGTTTCTCTATCCCTGGGCCGTGGCGTTCGACAAAATCGGCCTGTTCGGGTTGATCGAGATGATCATCTTCATCCTGCTGTTCGTCGCGGCCTACGCGTACGCCTGGCGCAAGGGAGCGTTGGAATGGGATTGATCAACATCACGCCGAGCGCGGGCGACGGCAAGACCGGGGACGTGGGGTTCGTCACCCTCAAGCTGGAGCAGGCCGTCAACTGGGCCCGCAAAGGCTCGTTGTGGCCCATGACGTTTGGGCTGGCGTGCTGCGCCATCGAGATGATCGCGGCGGTGTCGTCGCGTTACGACATGGACCGCTACGGCGCCGGGGTGTTTCGCGCCTCGCCGCGACAATCCGACCTGATGATCGTCGCCGGCACGGTTTGCCGCCGCATGGCGCCCGTGATCCGCAAGGTGTACGACCAGATGCCCGAGCCCAAATACGTGATCGCGATGGGCTCGTGCGCCACGTCGGGCAACATCTACAACAGCTACCCGGTGGTCCAGGGCGTTGACCGCTTCGTGCCGGTGGATATCTACGTGCCGGGTTGCCCGCCGACGCCGGAGGCGTTGTTCGACGGGATTTTGCGGCTGCAAGAGAAGATCATGAAGCAGCGGGTGTTTGTTCAACGCGAAACATACGGGGCCATTAAAGCCTGATGCATCCGGTTGCTGAACAGATCAAAGCCAAGTTCCCCGAGACGTTCGTGCGGGCCACGGAGTTTCGCGGGGATTGGGCGGTGGAGGTCACGCGTGAAGGGCTGTTGGAAGTCGCCCGGTTTTTGCGCCACGACCCCGCGATGGACTACGACTACATCGTACACGTCAGCTCCGTGGACTGGCTCGGCGAGCCCGTGCGGTTCGAAGTGGTGTGGGAGATTTACTCCGTACGGCGCCGGCACCGGATTCGACTCAAGACGCGCGTGCCCGAATCCGACCCGGTCGTGGAGTCGCTGACCGGGTTCTGGAAGGGCTGTGAGTTCATGGAGCGCGAAGTGTACGACATGATGGGCATCCGCTTCGCGCATCACCCGGACCATCGCCGAATCCTGATGCCCGATGACTACCCCGAGGGGTACCCCCTGCGCAAGGATTTCCCGCTGGTGGGCAAGGGTTGGCGCGACACGTTTGACTTCATGGAAGGCGGCGCCCCGTCGCCGCCGCGTAACCCATGACCACGCCGGTCCAAACTCCCCCTCACTCCCAGAAAAAGCTGCCGCTGCTGCGGACCGAAGAACTCATGCTCAACATGGGACCGCAGCACCCCAGTACCCACGGCGTGTTGAAGGTCGTGCTGGAGTTGGAAGGCGAGCGGATCATGAAGGCCACGCCGGTGATGGGCTTCCTGCATCGTGGTGTGGAAAAGCTCGCCGAAGACGGAACCTATCACCAGTTCATCCCGCACACGGATCGGCTCGACTACGTGTGCGCGATGTACAACAACTTTGCCTACGTCCGGGCCGTTGAGAAGCTCATGGGGATCACGGTCCCTCCGCGCGCCGAATACCTCCGTACCGTCGTCGCCGAAGTGCAACGGATCATCGGGCATCTGTTCTGGCTCGGCACCCAGGCCCTCGACATCGGCGCGATGACCGTGTTCTTCTACACGTTTCGCGACCGCGAGGAGCTGCTCGATTTCTTCGACAAGCTGTGCGGCGCGCGGCTGACCACGAGTTGGTATCGGATCGGCGGGGTGGAGCGCGACTTTACGCAGGATCTGATCGACCAGCTCTACGCGTTCATCAAGACCTTTCCGCCCAAGATCGAGGAGTACAACGTGCTTCTCGAAAAGAACCGGATCTGGATGGCGCGCACCAGGGGAATCGCCGTGATCTCGGCCGAAGACGCGTTGAGTTTCGGCCTGTCCGGTCCCACGTTGCGCGGCTCCGGGGTGGAGTACGATCTGCGCAAGGCCGAGCCCTACGGCGCGTACGCCGACGTGGAATGGAGCGTGCCGATCGGCACCAACGGCGATACCTACGACCGGTATTGGGTGCGCATCGAGGAACTCAAAGAGAGCAGCAAAATCATCCGGCAGTGTCTGGACAGGCTGCCGGACGGGCCCATCATGGCCGATGTGCCTCAGGTCGTGGCGCCGACCAAGGACCGGGTGTTCAACAACCTTGAGAGCATGATCATGCAGTTCAAGTTCTTTTCCGTGGGCTTTCCCACGCCCAAGGGGGAGATCTACTGTGGGACCGAGGCGCACAAGGGCGAACTGGGCTTCTACATCGTCAGCAACGGCGAGGGCAAGCCGTACCGGCTCAAGATCCGCGCGCCCTCGTTCATCCATATGGGCGCGTTCGACTATATGTCGCGGGGCTATATGATCGCCGATATCGTCACGATTTTTGGGACGTATGACATTGTTATGGGGGAGTGCGACCGGTGATCGCCTGTCCATCAACGGCCATCTGCGGCGTTGTCGCTGCGCGTCCGCTCCTCACGTACGCACCCAGTACGCTGCGGTGCGGGCGCTCGCTCCGCCTTGCATCTGGCGCGTTGCTGAACAGGCGCCGCTACGCGGATTGGAAAGATGGCTGAAGAGTTAATTTCAATTACCACGGACAAACCTGCGGTCCAGCTCACGATCGACAACGAAGTCGTCAATGTGCCGGAGGGGACGTCGATCTACGACGCGATCGTGGGGATGGGCAAGACTATCCCGAGCATGTGTTACCACTACACGTTCAATCCCTTTGGGTCCTGCGGCGTGTGTCTGGTCGAGGTCGAGGGGAAGAAGGCGCCGGTGCGATCGTGTACGTCGCCGGTTGCCGCGGGAATGATCGTGCGCGTGGACACCAAGGCCATGTTCGACGCGCGCAAAAAGGCGGTCGAGAAACACCTGCAGACGCATCCGCTCGATTGCCCGGTGTGCGACGCGGACGGACACTGCGAGCTGCAGGACATGAGCTTCAACTTCGGCATCGTCCAGATCGGCGAGGTCAAGCAAAAGGGGTTGCCCGAAGATCGGCGCAGCACCGTGCTCGATTTCAACATGAACCGGTGTATCCTGTGCGCGCAATGCATCAACATCTGCAAAGAAGTGGTCATGGTGGACGCCCTGCAGTTTTTCAAGAAGGGCGGCTTCACGCACGTGGTGGCCAAGGGCGACAAGGCCCTGGAGTGCGAATTTTGCGGCGACTGCCTGGCGGTGTGCCCGGTGGGCGCGATCACCAACAAGTTCTCCAAGTATCTCTACAAACCGTGGCAGCTCAAGCGGACCGTGACCGCGTGCAACTACTGCGCGGACGGCTGCCAGATGCGCGTCGAGGTCAAGGACGACGCGGTGGTGCGCGTGACGTCGCTGCTCTCCTGGAAGGACAAGTGGGACGACCACACTGCGACTGTGGACGGCCACGGCGGGTTGTGCGTCAGGGGGAGGTTCGGGTTCGCGTACATCAATAGCCCCGAGCGCCTGAAGAAACCGCTGATTCGCAAGGACGGCCGACTCGTGGAGGCGTCGTGGTTCGAATCGACCAACGAAGTCGTCAGCCGGCTGAAGGCGATCAAGGCCCAACACGGCCCCGACGCCGTCGCCGGGTTGATCACCGCCCGGTGTACGAACGAGGATCTCTACGCGTTCCAGCGGTTCATGCGGCAGGTGGTGGGCACGAATCAAGTGGATTCGAGCAGCCGCTACGGCCACGCGGTCTACGTGGAGGCGATGGAGCGCGCGTTGGGCGTGGTGCAGCCCACGGTCTCGTTCCGCGACCTCACGCTCGCGCGCGCGATTCTGGTCGTCGGGTCGGACGTGACCGAGACCAATCCCATCACGGCGCTGCGGATCAAGGACGCGTTCAGCAATTTCCACAGCCAGTTGATCGTCGCGCATTCGATGCAGACCAATTTGGCCAAGCTGGCGCCGTATCCCTATCAAATTGCGGTGGCTTCGGAGGGTGCATTCATCCAGGGCTTGACCAAGGCCGTGCTGGAGGGGGAATTGGTCCCGTCCCGCGTCGTCAATGAGCACGGGACGGCGCTGAGTGCGCTCAAAACCGCGGTTGGGACTCTGTCGTGGGATGCGCTGTGTGCCGCAACCGGCCTCTCTCGCGAGGCGTTCACCGAAGCCGCCCGAGTCTTCATGTCGGACGGTTCGCGCGTGATCGTGCTCGGCGAGCAGATCGTGGATCGGCCGGACGCGTACGCCAACGTGTTGCGGGTCGCCGACCTCATGCTGGCCGCCGGGATGGTGGGACAACGTGGTTCGGGCGTGCTGCGCTTGTGTGAAGAGAACAACGAGCGCGGCGCGGTGGCGGTGGGCGCGATGGCGGATCGGCTGCCCGGCGGATCCCGGTACGGCGACGTTGCGGCGCGGGCCAAAGTCGAGACCGCGTGGGGCGGCGGGCTGCCGAACGGTGGGGCGACGCTGACCGAGATTCTCGACGGGATCCGCGCGGGCCGAATCAAGGCGTTGTACGCCGTGGGCGAAAACCCGTTGGGGACGTTGCCCTCGAATGCGGACGTGCGCGACGCGTTGACGAAGCTCGATCTGGTGATCGTGCAGGACGCGTTTCTGACCGAAATGGGTGACGTCGCCCACATCGTGCTACCGGCCGCACTGGCGGCCGAGAAGGACGGGACGTTCCTGGACGGACAGGGGAAACTGCAGCCGGTCGTACGGGCGCTGGATGCTCCGGGTGAGGCTCGAAGTGATTGGGAGATTTTTTCGGAACTGGGCCAGCTCATGGGCGCGCCGTTCGATTACACGGCGCCGGAGGAAATCCGGCGCGAATTGCTCCAGATCGCGCCGGGGGTGTTCGAGATGCCGACGCCGGTCGCGCGGCGCGACGACCGGGCGACCGACCTGACGGCTCGGTACGCGCAGCCAGCAGTGGCTGGCGACGCGCCCAGCAAGGAGTATCCCTTCGACCTGTCGCTCTACCAGGTGCTCTATCATTCGGGCAAGATGTCCACCCGAGACAAAGGGCTGCTCGAAATCCATGCCAAGAAGCTGCTACAAATCTCGGCGAAAGACGCCGAAGCGCTGGGCGTCACTGATGGCGGCCGGGTGAAGGTCACCTCGCCGTATGGGTCGGTCGAGGTCGGCGTCGAAATCAGCCTCGACCTCCCGAACGGATCGTGTCGGTTTCCCGAACACTTCAACGACCCGGCAGTGAGAGATCTGTTGCCAATGCGCGTAGATCCGGTGAGCAAGGCGCCGGTGTTCAAGTCGGGACGGGTGCGGATCGAGAAAGTCGCCCCCCCACCCGGCCCTCCCCCGCAAGGGGGGAGGGTGGAAAATCACACCGTGACCATTCCCTCCCCCTTGACGGGGGAGGGCGAGGGAGGGGGTGTGTCCGGCGCATGACGCTCAAGGAACTTTTCGATAAGGCGGTGATGACCGAGATCTTGGACGGCTTGAAGACCACGTTCAAGCACATGTTCGTGAAGCCCGTGACCTTCCAGTATCCGCACGAGAAACGCGAGATACCCGACACGCATCGGGGCGCGCTGTGCCTGTTGCGGTACGACGACGGCAAGGAACGCTGCGTGGGCTGCGATCTCTGCGAGGCGGCCTGCCCCTCGCGCTGTATCAAAGTCGTGAGCGAAGAGGACCCCGAGACCCCGCTGCGCCGGATCGCGACGGAATTTTATATCGACATCACCAAGTGCGTGTTTTGTGGGTTCTGCGTGGAGGCGTGCCCGGTCAATGCGCTCGGCATGACCAAGATGTACGAGTACTCCACGACGAATAAGCGCGATTTGATGTTCGACAAGGCTCGGCTCTACCAGATCGGCGATCAGTTGCTCGCCGACGCCAAGAAGTACCTCGTTGCGCACCACCAGGAAGAGAGCGACGAGGCCGCCCGCCAGTACCGCTACAAGTTCCCCTACGCCACCGCCAGGAAGGGCTGATTGGGCGGATGAGCGCGGTCGCTTTCTACTACCTCGCCGCGGTCACCATTGTGACCGGCGTGCTCGCCATCACGCTGCGCAGTCCCGTGCACTGCGGCCTGTCGCTGGTCGCGATGCTCATCCACATGGCCGGCTTCTTCGTCCTGCTGAACGCCGAATTCATCGCGGCGGTCCAGGTGATCGTGTACGCGGGCGCGATCCTGGTCCTCTATTTATTCGTGATCATGCTCTTGAACCTCAAGAGCGACGAGCGGGTGTTCCACAAACGCTATATCGGCATCGGGCTCATCACCATCGCGATCATCACCCAGGTGGCGATCCTGGTATTTCGCTCGCCGTATGCCGGGATGACGGGCGACGCGACCCCGGAGGTCGTGCTGGGGGTGGGACAGACCAAGGCGATCGGGATCGTCATGTTCCGCGACTACCTGTTGCCGTTCGAGCTGATCGGCCTCTACCTCCTCGCAGCGATCGTAGGCGCGATCGTGCTGGCCAAGACGCCCGCGGCATCGGATCGGCCCGCGCTGGCCGAGGGAGACCGGTTGCCGCTTGGGACGGGGGATGGCGACGGGTTGCCGAGTGCGGCATCCGAGGAGACAGCGGAGACCGTCGGCGGCCACCATGGAGGCCACGGTCCCTGATGACGATCACGCTGACCCACTACCTCGTCGTCAGCACGATCATCTTTTCACTCGGGCTTCTCGGCGTGCTGATCCGCCGCAATTTCATCATCGTGCTCATGGCCGTGGAAATGATGCTCAACGCCGCCAATCTCAATCTGGTGGCGTTTTCGCACTACCTCAATTCCCTCACCGGCCAGATGGTCGCATTGTTTACGATCGCCATTGCCGCGGGCGAGGCCGCGGTGGGGCTCGCCATCATCGTGGTGATTTTCCGCGGCAAGATCGCGACCAATGTGGATCAGATCAATCTCCTGAAATGGTGAGACCGACCTCCGTCAATCCCGGAAATCCCCCCATCCCCCCTTTTTCAAAGGGGGGTAGAGGCGGGGCGGCTCCCGTGAATCTGTTGACCCTTCCTAGTATCCCCCCTTTGGAAAAGGGGGGTGAGGGGGGATTTGGTTTTAAAACCTAGCATGCTCTCCGTCGTCCTCATCCCGCTCCTGCCGCTGCTGGCCGTCCTCATCAACGGCGTGTTCGGCCGCCGGTACCTCAAAGAAGCCTCGCACTACTTCGCGGTAGGGTCGGTCGCGATCTCGTTCGTGCTGTCCATCTCGCTCTTGCTGCGCGTGATGGGCGGCGATTCGCCGATCTCCGTTCCCATCTACTCGTGGATTTTTGGCGGAGGCCTCGATATCCACCTGGGATTCCTGATCGATCCGCTCTCCGCCGTGATGTTGATGGTGGTCACGGGCGTGGGGTTGCTGATCCACATCTATTCGATCGGGTACATGCACGGGGACCCCGGGTACTACCGCTTCTTCACGTACCTCAATCTGTTCATGGTCTCCATGCTCCTGCTGGTGATGGGGGACAACTACCTGGTCCTCTTCATCGGGTGGGAAGGCGTGGGCCTGTGCTCGTACCTGTTGATCGCGTACTACTTTGAGAAGGAATCCGCGACCAAAGCGGGCACCAAGGCGTTCGTGGTCAACCGCATCGGCGACGCGGGTTTTCTCGTCGCGATCTTTCTGATCATCCAGGAGTTCGGCACGCTGAACTATCTGGAAGTCTTCGACCGCGCCCACGAGCTGTCCACGGGCATGGCCACCGCGATCGCGTTGTGCCTGTTCATCGGCGCGATCGGTAAATCCGCTCAGATCCCGCTGTACACGTGGTTGCCGGACGCGATGGAAGGTCCCACGCCGGTCAGTGCCTTGATCCACGCGGCCACCATGGTCACCGCCGGGGTCTACATGGTAGTGCGCAACCACGCGATCTACGACCTGGCGCCGGTGGCGCTGACCACGGTGGCGGTCATCGGCGGGCTGACCGCGATCTTCGCCGCGACCATCGGCTTGGTCCAAACCGATATCAAGCGCGTGTTGGCCTACTCGACCGTGAGCCAGCTCGGGTACATGTTCCTGGGCTGCGGCGTAGGCGCGTACGCGGCCGCGATTTTCCACCTGGTTACACACGCGTTTTTCAAGGCGCTGCTGTTTTTGGGCTCCGGCAGCGTGATCCACGCGTTGGGCGGGGAGCAGGACATCCGCAAGATGGGCGGACTCAAGGCTGAGATTCCGGTGACTGCGCTGACGTTCTTAATCGGCACGATCGCGATCGCCGGGCTGCCTCCGTTGGCCGGGTTTTGGAGCAAAGACGAGATTCTTGGCATGGCGTTCAAGGGCGGGCACGGCGTGCTCTGGCTGATCGGCATGACCGGCGCATTCCTGACGTCGTTCTACATGTTCCGCCTGTTCTATGTCACGTTCACCGGTACCACCAGGATGGACCACCACGTGGCGCAACACGTCCACGAGTCGCCCGGCGTGATGACCGTCCCGTTGATGATCCTGGCCGGGTTGTCGTTGCTCGGCGGGCTGATCCTGGGTGTCCCGCCCGAGGGCGGGTTGCTCCATGCTTTTCTCGCGCCGGTGGCATCGGCCGAGGGCGGGGAGGCGCACCACGGGTTCGGCGCCACTGACGTGGTCCTGATGGTCGCGTCCGTCCTCATTGCGCTGGGCGGCTGGTGGCTCGCGTACACCATGTATGTGCGTCGTCCCGAGATGGCCGAGGCGTGGGCGCTGAAGTACGGGAATGCGCACCGTTTATTGCTGAACAAGTATTGGGTGGATGAGCTGTACGATTTGCTGGTGGTCGAGCCGTCCAAGCGTCTCAGCGAGATCTGGGCGTGGTTCGACAACGTGGTGATCGACGGCGTGGTCCGCGGTGCGGCGCGCATGACCCAGAGCAGTGCCTGGCTGTCGACCGCGATCGAGAAGTACGTTATTTATGGCTTCTTGAATGTGGTGGGCTACTCCAATCACTTGGGCGCGCGCACGTTCCGCCTCTTGCAGACCGGGTTTGTGCACCACTACGCGTTCATCCTGGTCATCGGCCTGGCGTTGATGGTGTATGTCTTCTGGTGGTGGAGCGGAGGCAGCGTGGCCGGCCTGCTGGCGCAGCGATGATGGAGCAGGTGTTCGCGGCGCAGCAGCTCGGATTCCCGATCCTCACCATCGTCACGTTCCTGCCGTTGGCCGGGGCGCTCGTGGTCTGGGCGCTGCGCGACGAAGCGATTGCCTGGAAAGTCGGGTTCGCGGTGGCGGCGGCCGACTTCGCGTTCAGCCTGCCCGTGTTTTTCGCGTTCACGCTCGACTCGTCGGCGATGCAGTTCGTGGAGCGGTACGCGTGGATTCCCGTTATCGGCGTGAGCTATCACGTCGGCGTGGACGGGATCAGCATGCTGTTCGTGGTGCTGACCACGCTGCTGGGGTTCTTGATCGTGGTCTACGCGTCCGGGGTCGTGACGGAGCGCGTGCGCGGTTTCCTCATGGCGCTTTTCGCGTTGCAGACCACGATGTTGGGCGTGTTTGTCTCGCTGGATCTTGTGTTGTTTTTCCTGTTCTGGGAACTGATGCTGATCCCCTCGTACTTCATGATTCGGCTGTGGGGCACCGAAGGCAAGGAGTACGCCGCGATCAAGTACGTGGTCTACACCCTATTGGGCAGCGTGCTGATGCTGGTGGGGATCGTGATCTTGTACCTGCAGCACTACCGGTTCGCGTCGATCCATGGTCTGGCCCCCGCGTTGTCGTTCGATCTGCTCGATCTGTTGCGGACGCCGATGTCCCTGGAAGTCCAGCTGGCGATCTTCGTGTTTCTCTTTTTCGGGTTCGCGTTCAAGACGCCGATCATTCCGTTTCACACCTGGATGCCTGATGCGCTGTATTCGGGGCCCATCGCGATGAGTGTGATCCTGGCCGGTGTCAAGCTGGGAACGTTCGGGTTCGTGCGCTACTCGTTGCCGCTGGTGCCGGACGCGGCTCGTGCCGCGCTCCCGGTGATGATGGTGCTCGGGTTGATCGGCATTCTCTACGGTGCGTACATCGCGCTGATGCAGGCCGACTTCCGCAAGCTGTTGGCGTATTCCTCGATCAGCCACCTCGGGTACGTGGCGCTCGGGATCTTCGCGCTGACGTACCAAGGGATCCAGGGAGGGCTGATCCAGATGATCAACCTCGGGATCTCGACCGCGGGGCTGTTCTTCTTCGCAGGCTTTCTCTGGACCCGGCGGCAGACGTTGACCATCGCGGAGTTCGGCGGGCTGGCCAAGACCACGCCCGTGCTGGCCACGTTTTTCCTCATCATGGTGCTCTCATCGATCGGCCTGCCGGGCACCAACGGGTTCATCGGGGAGTTCCTGATCCTGTTCGGCGCATTCAAAGCGCACTGGATCTACGGCGCGGTCGGGGTGCTGGGCGTGATCCTCGGCGCCGCGTACATGCTGTGGTTTTACGAACGCGCCGTTTTCGGCGCCGTGACTAAGGCCGTCAATGAACGCTTGCCGGACCTGGGCGGGCGTGAACTGGCGATTGCGCTGCCGCTGGTCGCGCTGGTCTTCTGGATCGGCGTGTATCCGTCGCCGTTTTTGCATCGGATCAACGGCTCGGTCGAGTCCCTGCACGCGCGGTTGCAGCCCAAAGCCGCCCTGTCAGCCACCGTTGGGGTTTCGCCTGATCAGGACGCGCTTTCTCCCCCTCTCCCAGTCGCCCCCTCTCCCCCTCGTCTTGCTTCTTCCGGGGCCCCGTGATGCTCGACCAGCACCTCTTGTCGATCATTCTGTTCGCGCCGTTCGTCGGCGCCGCCGTGCTCTTGTTCGTCGACGGCAAGAAGTTGATGCAGGTTCGCGTGATCGCGGCGGTTTCCAGCGGGATCTCGTTCGTCGCGTCGGTGTACCTGTTGTACGCCTTCAACTACGCGCCCGGGTCGCCGCAGTTTCAGTTCCTCGAACAGTACGAGTGGTCGAAGGACCTGGGGATTTCGTTCTTCCTGGGCGTGGACGGCATGTCGGTGCCGCTCGTGCTGGCGTCGTCGGTGTTGTTGTTCGCGGGGGTGTTCGTGTCGTGGCACATCGAAGACCGGGCGCGCGAGTTCTATATCTTCCTGCTGATCCTGGCGTCCGCAACGATCGGCGTGTACGTCTCGCTGGACCTCTTCTTCCTCTACTTTTTCTACGAGATGTCGGTGTTGCCCATGTATCCGCTCTTGGGCGTGTGGGGCAGCCACACCAAGGGCTACCTGGAGATGAAGGACACGGCCAAACGCGACTCCGTGGGCTTCATTTTCAACTTCGCGTCCAACAGCAAGGAATACGCCGCGATGAAGCTGACGTTGTTTCTGTCGGCCGGCGCGGTGGTGGCGTTGCTGGGGATCTTCCTGACCTATGTGGGCACCGGCCTCAACACGTTCAACCTCATCGAACTGCAGGGTCACGAGCAGCAGTTTTCGCCCGTGATGCGCAGCGTGATCTGGCTGCTGCTCTTTTTCGGGTTCGCCTCGATCGCGCCTCTCTGGCCCATGCACTCGTGGTCTCCGGTGGGCCACGCGGCCGCGCCCGCCGCGGTGTCCATGCTGCACGCGGGCGTGCTGATGAAGCTCGGGCATTTTTCGATCATCCGCGTCGCGTACTGGCTGTTCCCCCAGACCACCCAGGAGTGGGCGTTCCTGATCGCGATCCTGTGCGTGTTCTCGATCATCTACGGCGGACTGGTGGCGTTCTTCCAGCGCGACACCAAATACGTGATCGGCTACTCCAGCTCCAGTCACATGGGCTACATCTTCCTGGGGATGGCCGCGCTCAACATGATCAGCATGACCGGCGCCGTGCTCTACATGTTTGCGCACGCGCTGGCCACGGGGATGCTCTTTGCCATGGCCGGCTGGGTGTACGACCAGACCCACACGCGGGATATCCCCTCGCTGGGCGGCCTGGGCCAGAAGATGCCGTTCATCATGGGCGCGTTCGTCGTGGCCCTGGTGGCTTCGGTGGGGCTGCCGGGCACCGTCAACTTCATCGGCGAGCTGATGATCCTATCCGGGAGTTGGGAGCAGTATCCCGTCCAGGTGGTGATCGCCGTGATCGGCATCGTCATCACCCTCGCGTATCTGATGCGGATGTTCATCGGATTGTTCCTGGGCGACATGCAGCCCAAGTGGGCGCACGCCGGCGACGCGCGCTGGATCGACCGCGTGCCTTTGCTCATCATGATCTTCGGGAGCCTGTACTTTGGGTTGTTCCCCAGCCAGTTCATCCACGTGATCAGCGCGGGCATGCAGCCGATCCTGGAACAAATTAACGCGGCGGGCGCAGTAGCCTCCGCCGGGGGCGGAGGCTAGCCTGTCCATGAAGGACCATCTGCGGCGTTGCCGCTGCGCATCCGGTGCTCACGTACGCACCCAGTACGCTGCGCTCCGGTGCTCGCGGCGCCTTGCATCTGGCCCGTTCCTGAACAGGCTTGTAGGGGCACGACATTGGATGGATATCTAGGCCAATGGAATTCACACTGACCATCTCGTTTGCCGACCTGCTCTTGATGCTCCCGGAGCTCTTGCTCACGGGATTGATCGGTGTCGTCCTCTTCATCGACTTTACCTTCACCAAGGTCAGCAAGAACTCCCTGGCTTGGATCACGGTCGCTGGCCTGTGCGGTATTCTGGCGAGTCTGGTGTGGATGTGGGCCGCGGGCGTCCAAGGGGCGTTGTTCAAGCAGACCTTCGTGCTCGATCCGTTCGCGGTGTTCTTCAAAATCGTGGTGGTGCTGGCGACGATCTTGATCGTGCTGGCGTCGCTCGACTACATCAAGCGCATCGTCTTGTTCCGCGGCGAGTACTACCTCATGGTCATGTTGTCGGCGTTGGGGATGCTGTTCATGGCGTCGTCCAACGACCTCCTGACCATGTTCATCACCATCGAGTTCTCCACGTTCGGCTTCTACATTCTGGTGGCCTATTTGCGCGAGGACGATCTTCGATCCAGCGAGGCGGGTTTGAAGTACTTCGTCCTGAGCGTCTTCACCGCCGCGGTGATGGTGTTCGGGATCAGCCTGATTTACGGCGAGACCGGCACGATCATTTTCCCCGAGATCGCGGCGGCACAGCCGGTCCTGACCGGCGGTTTGATCATCGGGTTCCTCTGCTTGTTGGTGGGCCTGGGATTCAAGATCGGCGCGTTCCCGTTCCACAACTGGATTCCTGATATCTACCAGGGCGCGCCGACCCCGATCACCGCCTACCTGGGGATCGCCCCCAAAGCCGCGGCATTAGCGATCGTGCTGAGGGTGTTCTTTTCAACCTTCGGCCAGTTCAAGCCCGAGTGGGTGTGGCTGGTGATCGGCATGGCTGCGTTGTCCATGACCTACGGGAACGTGGTGGCCATTGCGCAGACCGACATCAAGCGCATGCTCGCGTATTCCGGCATCGCGCAGATGGGCAATATGCTGATCGGCCTCGCGGCCGGGACCAAAATGGGCGGCGACTCGGTGATGTTCTACCTGCTGACGTACCTGGTGGCCAACATCGGGGCGTTCGCCGTGGTCATCGTCTTCTCCAACCTGACGGGCAGCGATCGCATCGAGGACTACCGAGGCCTGGCCCGCCGCGCGCCGCTGTTGGCCGCGGCGATGTTGGTCTTTCTGCTTTCGCTCGCCGGCGTCCCGCCGTTGGCGGGCTTCATCGCGAAGATCTACGTGTTCACGGCGGCCATGAAGCAGGGGTTGATCGTGCTGGTCTGTATCGGCTTGGTCAACATCGTGATCTCGATGTACTACTACCTCGTCATCGTGAAGAGGATGTACATCAACGAGCCCACGGACCGTCGCCCGATCCCGATGTCGGCTCCGATGCAGGCCGTGGTCTACACCACGCTCGCGGGCACCGTGATCCTCGGCATCTACCCCAAGCCCTTCATCGAGTGGGCGGTCTCCTCCACCGCCCTGTTCGCGCACCTCGTCGGGCCGTAAGTCCGTTGTCGCACCGGCTGTGTCACGCTCCATTCGTATCTTGAGCGGGGTGACGGCGTATGCCATAATCCGCTTCCGAACGGAGTCGGAATGAAGACCTCGCATCGTTGGCTGCTCGCCGCGAGCAGCGCGCTCGCCATGTTGGTCGTGGCGTGCCAGACCGTGCCGCTCACGGGGCGGCAACAGTTGATCTTGATCTCGACCGAGGAGGAACTGAGTCTCGGCGCCGAAGCGTATAAAAAGACGCTCAAGGAGTCGAAGCTTAGCCAGGATCAGGCGGCCACGGCCATGGTGCGCCGCGTGGGCGAGCGCATCGCCAAGGTGGCGAATCGGCCGGACTTCACGTGGGAGTTCAATCTCGTCGAGGACAAGACTCCGAACGCGTTTTGCCTGCCGGGCGGCAAGGTCGTGGTCTATACCGGGATCTTGCCGTTCACCAAGGACGAGACGGGCTTGGCCGTGGTGGTGGGCCATGAGGTTGCGCACGCTCTCGCCCGGCACGGGGCGGAGCGCATGTCCACCGGCGTGCTGGCCGATCTTGCGGGGAAGACCGCAGGGGTCGTGTTCGGGGGCGGGAATCCCGAGACCGCCAGCGCGGTGGAACAGGCGTTCGGGATCGGGAGTGGCGTGGGTGTGATTCTCCCGTTCAGCCGCCACCAGGAATCTGAGGCCGACAAGATCGGCCTGCTGCTGATGGCTCAGGCTGGGTACGACCCGCGCGCGGCCACGGAATTCTGGAAGCGCATGGGCCAGGGGAAAGACGGCGCTCCGCCGGAGTTTCTCTCCACGCACCCCAGCGACGAGACGCGGATCAAACGCATCGAAGGCTGGATGCCCGAGGCACTGAAGATCTACCAGGCCGGGGCAGGGTAGTCCGTCGCCCACGCCGGCATGGTCTTACCGCACGCCCGTCCGCCCCTTCCGATTGAACGCTTGATCCCGAGCTGCCGGACGGGCTACAGCGGCAATTCCGTTCTGGTCAGATCTAATGTGAGGGCCGGTGTGGGCGACCCCATGACGGTCCGAAGGTTGCGCCACTCGGCGGCGAGCATCCCGCGGTCCCACGGGACGCGCTGGGTGGTGAGATCCGCGTAGCGAAACAGGTCGAGCCGCGTGCCGTCGGTGACGATTTTCACGGCCCCGTCGAGGTCGGTGCGGAACACCGCGGCGTTGAGACGGTTGTAGGCCCTGAGCGTTTGCGGAGCGGGGTGGCCGTAGGTGTTGGTCGCCCCCACCGAGATCACGGCGACCTTGGGCGCGACGGCGCGCAAGAACGTGGGGTCCAACGACCCGCGGCTGCCGTGGTGCGGCACCTTGAGGATCGTGCTCCGCAGCAGATTCCACTGCGGATTGGCGGCGACCATCAGGCGCTCGCCCGCTGCCTCGATGTCGCCCGTCAACAGGATCGAGGCCCGGCCGTACTCCACCCGCAGCACGATCGACCGGTCGTTCTCGGAGGCGTCTTTTGGCAGGGGGCTGAACGGGGACTCGGCCCAGGGATTGACCCGCCAGACGCGCACGGCATCGATCCACAGCGGCTGCTGCTTGGGAATGATCGAGGTTGGAATCCCCCGTTGCGTGAGCAGGTCCTCGAACTCGCGCGCCGTCCACCGGTCGGGCCGGCGGCCGTTGGTCCAGACCTCGCCGATCGGAAAACGATCGGCCACGAAGAGCAGACCCCCGATGTGGTCGAGCTGCGGGTGCGAGGCGACGAGATAATCGATCCGGTCGACCCCTTGGTTCCACAACATGGGAGCCACGACCAGGCGGCCGGCGTCGAGGTCAAAGAACCGCTTGCCCCCGTCCACCACCATGACGCGCCCGGATGGAAAGCGAATCACCGCGCCGTCGCCTTGGCCCACGTCGAGCCACGTGACCTCCAGCGCCGCCTTGGAGATCCAGCGCGGGGTCCCGACCAGCCAAGGCACGGCGAGGATCACCAGCGCGCCTCCGGCGAGACCGCGTTTCCAGGGTTTGACCCGCCGGTCCACCAGCGCGGCCAGCACGGCGTAGCAGACCGCAACCACCGCAATCGGAGGCGCGGCCACATGGGCGATCGCCATGGGCCACGACGCGAAGAAGTCCACCAGTCGGAGCAGGACGTCGAGCGCGGCCGCGTTCCAGTCGGCGAGGGGTAGGGTGGGTGACTGCGATGCAGCGGCGGCGACGCCGGACGCGAGTCCCAGCGGGACGACCAGGATGCCGGCCAGCGGGATCGCGATCGGGTTGGACACCACCCCCACCCAATTGACCTGGTTGAAGTGATAGGCAACCAGCGGCGCGGTGCCGACGCCCGCGGCCACCGACGTGATCAGGAGCGCGGCAGTGTAGGACCGCAGGCGTTGGGTCCATCCCAGCGCGCCGGGGTCAGCTTGTTGGGGCGCTTGAGCCGACCACCATTCCACGCCGAGCGCGATGCACCAAACCGACAGGAACGAGAGCTGAAACGACACGTCGGTCAGGGCGTGGGGATCCCACGCGAGGATCAGGATCGCGGCAAAGGCGAGCGCGTTGAACAGGTCGTCTTCCCGATGGATGATGACGGCTACGAGGTAGACCAGGATCATCACCAGCGCGCGAATCGTGGCCACCTGCCCGCCGGCCAACAGCGCGTAGAAGGTGACGGGGATCGCAGTGGCCACCGCAGCGATCTGCGAGGGCATGACCACCAGCGTCAGGCGTACCAGGAGGCGTTCCGGCAACCACAGCACGGCGCGGCGGACTACGAAGAACACCACCAGCGCGATCAGGCCGAGATGCGACCCGGAGATCGAGAGCAGATGCACGGTTCCCGAAGCCATGAACCGTTCGCGGAGCTCCGCCGTGAGGTAGCCTGTCTCGCCGGTGATCATGGCGAGAAAAAACGGCGCCGTGTCCGCGGGCAGCGATGCCAGCGCCGCGACGCGAATGCGCTCCCGCCACTCGTAGACGCGATCAAGAATCCGCGACGGTTGATGTCCGATGCGCGCGATGGCGCCCGGTTTGATCGTAGCGACCGCACCCACGCCCTGGCCCGCCAGCCAGTGTCCGTAATCGAAGAGACCCGGGTTGCGAAAGCCGCGGGGTGCCCGGAATTGCCCCTCAACCCGGATGCGATCCCCGTACCGAAGTTCCGCGAACGCTTCGGGAGGGCCCGACAGCCTGAGGCGCCCCCTGACCAGCGTGGATGAGGGGCGTTCGACCAGGCGCACGTCGGTCGCGGTCACCGAGGACCACTCGTTCATGTGGCGGACCGGGGCGTCGAGGACCGCTTCGAGGGTCACGCGTCCCGACAGCACCCGGGGGTCTGGGGAGGGCGGTGGGGTCGCCATCGTATACGCCATTGCGACGCCCAACACGATCCAGTGCGTGGGGCCGAACGCCAGCGCCCGCGGCAGGGTCCGGCGCATCACGATGGTCGACGCCACGATGATCAGGCCGATGGCCACTGCAGAGAGCGGAAAACGCGCGGCCAGCGTGCCCAACGCACTGCCGACCGCGAGCGCAAGTGCCAAGGGCACTAGCGGCCTGACGACCCGCGTATCAGCCGAGACTTGCACCGACGCGGGCGACTCGCGCGCGCCGGATGCCGGCGGCTCGTTCGTCAGCGGTCGTGGCAGATGAAGCAGAGATCCTGGGCGGGCGCGCGGAGAAACGGCGCGCTGCCGTTATCGTGGGGGTCGTGGCAGCTGTCGCATTGGACCCGTCCCTCCGAGGTGCGGACGACCTGAACGCCCGGACTCGCGTCGTCCGCCGACACCGCGGGGACGGCCAGCAAACGCGAGGTGGGACCCGTCGGCAGGACCAGATCGCCGTTGCGAAGGTCGGGAATCGACCAATACCGGTATTGGTTGACCGTGGGGCGCTCGGGGATGAACTTGCCGTTGGCGCGGCGAGGGTAGACCACGTTGTACGGGTGGTCGAACTTCTGCGCGTCCGGGTCGCCCATTTGGTGAACCTCCTGGCCCAACACGCCGTCGTGACACCCGAGGCACGCCGTCGAGGACCCGCCGGTGGCCAAGGAGACGGTGTAGGCCGGTGCCCCTCGTTGCCAGAGCGGGGGTGCGGGAGGGGGCTCCGCGTCGAGAGGCGCACTCAGCGCGGGTGGGACCGCGACCTCCGGAGCTTGCGCTTCGTCCGCTCGCGGCGAGGTCGCGCCCGGACCGACGCGCCCGGGTCCTTCCGCGTGGCAGCCGTAGCAGACGCGGCTTCCGATCGGGAACTCGGTCCGTGCAAAGAAGTTGTGCGGGCTGGACAGGACAGTTTCGTACGGCTCGAGCGCTGCAGCGCCCGTCGGGGCCAACGCGACCAGCGTCGCGAGGAGCAACCACCGGATCATTGGTCCACCGTCGAACCGGCGCCCACACGACTTCTCAGCGCCTCGGCCAACTCTTCGGCGACGCGAGAAATCACGTGGAAGTCCTCGCCCTCCACCATCACCCGCAGCAGCGGTTCGGTTCCGGAATACCGGACGAAGATTCTCCCCTGGGGGCCCAATCGACGCTCCAAGTCGGACACGATTTGGGTGTAACCCTGAATGTCGGCGAGTTCGCGGCGCTCGGCCACGCGGACGTTGACCAGCACCTGGGGAAAGACCGTCATGCACGCGCTGAGTTCGGACAACCGTTTCCCGGTGCGCTCCATCGTGGCGAGGACTTGGAGCGCGGTAATGAGTCCGTCGCCGGTGGTGTTGAAATCCAGGAAGATGACGTGTCCAGACTGTTCGCCGCCGAACACGCACCCGTCTTTGAGCATCCGCTCGAGCACGTACCGATCGCCGACCGCGGTGCGCACGAGCGAGATGCCCGCGTGGCGCAACGCCAGTTCCAACCCGAGGTTGCTCATGACCGTGGCGACGACGGTGTGTCCCGCCAGTCGCCCCGCACGCTCCATCTCGAGCGCGCACAACGCCAGGATTTGGTCGCCGTGCACGACTTTGCCCTGCTCGTCGCAGAACACCACGCGGTCCGCGTCGCCGTCGTGGGCGATGCCGATGTCCGCGCGGTGCGCCGCCACCGCTTTCTGCAGGGCTTCGGGGTACAGGGCTCCGCAGTGCTGATTGATGTTGGTGCCGTTGGGCCGGTCTCCGATCGTGATCACCTCGGCACCCAACTCGCGCAGCACCGTCGGCGCGACCTTGTACGCGGCGCCGTTCGCGGTGTCCACGACGATCTTCATGCCGTCGAACTGCATGCCCTTCGGCAACGTGTTCTTGACGAATTCGATGTAGCGGCCGTCGGCGTCGTCCACGCGGAACGCCTTGCCGATCTCCCGCGCGGTGGGACGTTCGTGGTCGATCGCCCCGGAGAAGATCAACTCTTCGATTTCTTGTTCCACCCCATCGGGCAGCTTGAAGCCGTCGTGTGAAAAGAACTTGATGCCGTTGTCTTCGAACGGGTTGTGCGAGGCGGAAATTACGACGCCGGCGTCGGCGCGGAGGCTCTTGGTCAGAAAGGCGATGGCCGGGGTGGGCATCGGCCCCACCAGCAGGACGTCGACGCCCATCGAGCAGATGCCGGCCGTCAGGGCGCTCTCCAGCATATAGCCGGATAGGCGGGTGTCCTTTCCGATCACGAAGCGGTGGTGTCCGGTCCGGTGCTTCTTGAAGAGATAGGCCGCCGCTCGCCCCAGCTTCATGGCGGTTTCGGCGGTGACCGGCTCGACGTTGGCGGTGCCGCGAACGCCGTCGGTTCCGAAGAGTCTGCGCTCGACGCTCAGTCTCGACACGATGTCGGTCATCTTAGCAGGCAGGTGCCACCTTTTCAACCAACGCGCTGCGCGGTGCGAAGCGGGTCAGGGCGTCTCGCAGCATCCGGTCCCCAGCAGCCCCACCCCGGCCAGCGTCAGCCCCACTCCGAGCCATTCCCTCCCGGCGAGGCGCTCCTGGAGGCGATGTCGCGCGATCAGGATCGTAACCAAGGGATAGGCCGAGGCGATCGGGGCCGCCACCGCGGCCGGAGCGTCGCGAAGGGCGACGCCGTACGCGAAAAATGCCGTCAGGTCGAGCAACGCGGCCGCGACCACCACGCCCCAGAGTCCGTTGCGAGGCTCTGCGCGAGGTGCTGCGACGCTGGCGGACGAGGCCGGTTCGCGAGGCGTGCCGCTGGATCGGGATCGCCCGATCAGCCACCAGGTGCTGATGATCGCCAAAACCTCGAGACGCAGGGTGGCGACGGGAACGAACGCTCCCGCGCTCCGCACCGCGGGCAACAGCAATGCCGTCCCGGATCCCCACGCCAGCAGGGTGACCACCCCCGCGCGGATCCCCTGCCGACGTCCTATCGGGGCCAGGGCGCCGATCGCGCCGGGGTCGGCTGAGAGGACGCAGATTCCGATCAAGGTCAGGCCGATGCCCCCGAGCCGGGCTCCGGACGCGGCTTCGCCGAAAAAACCGATCCCGGCCAGCACCGGCACGGCCGCGCCCGCGCTGCTGATGGGGCTGACCAGCGAAATCGCGCCGACGCGAAGACCGTAGAAGAACGCCAGATACCCGACCACGAAGCAGCCAGCGGCGGGCGTGATCCACACGAGATCGCGCGTGTCGGGGAGGGGCGCACGGAGGATGGCCCACAACGACAACAGGACGGGCACACCGACCAGTTGGATGCGGAGCAGCGCACCAATTTCCCCCACCCGGCGCGTGACGCGCGCGGCGAGATAGTCCGCCACGCCCCATGCGAGACAGGTGACGACCGCACAGGCGATTCCGAGCGCCGGGGCGGTCACGGCGGGAATCGTCTGGCGATTATCGTCGGATCCCGCACGCCCGCGCGACGCCGTCTCGGTATGCGAGCCACAGATCGAGCGAACGCTCCATGGCGTGTACGACGCGCTCCTGGGCTTCAGGAGCGGTTGCGTAGTCCATCACCATCTTCCAGGCGTCCCGGCGGTGGAGCCCTTCGACGGCTCCGTGCGCGCGGGCCAGCTCCAAGTACCGCGGAGCCACGTGATGGTACTTCACCAGCGGGTGTTCGGCGATCTTTCGCTCGATATCGGGTTCCTCCCGGACCGTGCCGTTCAACACCGCACGCTCGTGGACGCTCCCCTCGACAAAGATCGTGGCGACCGCCGCGCCCTCGATCCACGAGGCCGTGGTGGTGACTTGGTCAAGCCATCGCCGATAGGCCGCGCTTTCGGGCAGCAATTCAACGGTGTCGAAGTCCTGGGGGGAAAACCCGAGGCCTTCCATCAGATACAGGAAGAGGTCGGGGTGGGCGCGCCCGCGGGTCAGCCCGCCGGTTTCTTCCTCGTACAGGTTCTCGGCGAGCGCCCGCCGAACCGGAGTGGGCGGGTTCTTGCCGTGCACGCGGGCCAGAAAAACGGGGAAATCGCGGACGTAGACCGCGTACTCCTGTTGGAAGTGGGTCTTGAGTTGATCGACGGTGACCGCGCCGGTCGCGAACGCGTTCCACGCCCAGTGGTCCTTGTGATCCATCACGTTCAACAACCGCTCTCGAAACGCATCGTGCGTCGTCATACCGGTCCTCCGTGCCCTTCGATGTGCGGACGTCATTGTAACACAGCGCTGTGAGAAGCCGTGCGCGCCGACCATCACGATGTCCAGTCGGTCGCCTGGAAATGACCGGCGCGGGATCTGTGTTGACAAACGTTTTCCGCGCGGCATACAATTCGCCATGAAAATCGGTATCTTGCTGACCACCGGCAGCGATCATGAGAACGGATACCTCGTGGGGAAATTGTCGGAGGCGTGGCTGAAACAGGGCCACGAAGTCGACCTGTTTCTGATGGGGGAGGGCGTGTATCACGCGCAGGCCATCGCGTCTCCCAAGCGACCCTACGCGGCGATGCCGGCGTTGCTGGCCCTGGGTGCCAAGGTTGCCGTGTGTGGCGTGACCGCGGAGGCGCGGGGCGTGTCCGAAACCGACCTATATCCCGGGATTGAAATCGCAAGTCAGTACGAGCTGTCCCGCATCGTGGACCGAGCCGATCGGTTCCTCACCTTCGGCGACTGATCGACGGTGAAAGGCGTGGTGGTGGCCGTCCGGAGCAGCCCCCTGACCACGGGGCGGGTTCATGAAGCGCTGCGGATGGCACTCGGAATGACGCTCTCGAATCACCGCGTCACGGTGGTATACACGGGCGACGGTGCGTCTGCCGCGCTGACGCTGAACGGCGAAATCCTGCATCGCCCGGGGCTCGCCGAGTCGCTGGAGCTGCTGGACGCGTGCCAGATTCGAGAGGTGGTCGAGCGGGAGGCGTTGGCGCCCGGCAACCGATCCGCCCTGCGAAAACGCGTGGAACTTTTGGATCGCGACGCCGTAGTCGGGCTGCTCGCGGCGTCGGATGTGGTGATTGCATGGTAGCCGGCCGTGCGCTCCATATCGTCCGACGGCGAGCGGACGGTCTGGCCATGTCCGTGATCGCCGCCCAGAGCGGCGTGCGACCGGTTGAGGTGGTATTGGTCCAGGACGGGGTCTTCGCCGACATTCCCCCGCCACTCGCGGTCTGCGTCAATGACGAGGACGTGGTCGCGCGCGGTATCGACACGCGGTATCGGCGGGTGGGATACGACGAGATCGCAGAAATGGTCTGTGACGCCGTCTGCGTCACGGTGTGGTGACGCGGGACGAACCGCAGAGAAAGGGTGGAGCACACGACGATGGGTGCAGCGTACACGATCGATCACGTGTTGGACTGCAAAGGACTGAACTGTCCGTTGCCGGTGATCAAGACCAAAAAAGCCATTGAAAAGATGACGGTCGGCCAAATTCTGCAGATGGTGGCGACCGATCCGGGGTCCAAACCTGATATGGCGGCGTGGTCAAAGAGCACGGGTCACGAATTGCTCGAAACACGGGAAGAAGCGGGTTTGTACACGTTCTTCATCCGGAAGACGAAGTAACGACCGTGCGGCCGCGATCAATCATGAGGTGAGCGATGGGGACGACGTCACAAGATCTCGATCAATTGGTGGCGGCCAAAGTCAAGGAGCTGGCCGAACACCGACTTGAAGAACTTGTCCGCGAACAGGTCAAAGTTGCGCTCGACGCGGAAGCCCGTAAGGCATCTCGGCCCAAGCGGATCGCCATCGTCTCCTCCAAAGGGACACTCGACGCCGCCTACCCGCCGCTGATTCTGGCCACCACGGCGGCCGCACTGGACATGGAGGCGGGGGTCTTTTTCACCTTTTTCGGGCTCCACATCCTGAAAAAGGAAGGCATCGAGAAGCTCAAATTCGTTCCGCTGGCCAACCCGGCGATGCCCATGCCGATGCCCAACCTGGTGGGGGCGCTTCCGGGTATGACCGGGCTCGCCACGTTCATGATGAAACAGACCATCAAACACAAGCACATCGCGTCGATCCCCGAGCTCATGGATCTCGCCAAGGAGAGCGGAGTCAAGCTCTGGCCGTGTCAGATGACCATGGACATGATGGACATCAAGCGGGAGGATCTGATCGAAGGCCTCGAAGACCCGGTCGGGGCGGCGACGTTTTTGGAGTTCGCTTCACACAGCGACATCACGCTGTTTGTGTGACGACCAGTAACGACGCGACAAGGGCACCCGTAGGGGGTGCCCTTCGCGTATCGGAGATCCGCGTGGGCGCGGATGGCGACGGACAAGGAGGAGGACTGATGTCGGATATTTTGGTGGTATCGTCGAAGATCAAGAAGTTCGTTCGGGAGAAAGCCGGGTTCAATACCTCGGCGGAGACGCTGGAGGCGCTCAGTCAGCGGGTTGAGAAGATCTGTGCCGACGCGATCGAGCGCGCGCGGGCCGACGGACGCAAGACCGTCAAAGCGCGTGATATCGTCTGAGCGCCGGCGGAGCCAGAGGCTGTGGATGGTGCCGGCGGGGCGAAATACCGTTTGACACGTTTGGGCAGGCCCCGTATAATATGAGCCGGTTTCCGTATCTTCCAAGCGCTGATCCCCAGACATATTCGCGGTGGTAGGGACATCCAACCCCCAAGTACGATTTGAACACCAACGGGCTTCGCAGTAGGACACACTAACCGAACGGACCACACTGTCCAACGCACGGGGATAAGCGCATTTGCGCGACACTGGCGAACGGTGGGATCGCGCGCGTGGGGCGTGATCTCAAGCCGGTAGGAGGACCCATGAATCTGAGCGAACTTAAAGAGAAGACGATCGCGGACCTGAACGAAGTTGCCAGGGACCTGAAAATCGAAGGGGCCAGCAACCTGCGAAAGCAGGAACTGATCTTTGCGATCCTACAGGCGCAGGCCGAGAAGAACGGGACGATCTACGGCGAGGGAGTTCTCGAGACGCTGCAAGACGGTTTTGGGTTCCTGCGTTCGCCGGACTACAACTACCTCCCCGGTCCGGACGACATCTACATTTCCCCGTCACAGATCCGTCGGTTCAATCTGCGGACCGGCGACGTGGTCTCCGGCCAAGTCCGCCCTCCGAAGGAAGGTGAGCGGTACTTTGCGATGCTCAAGGTTGAGACCATCAACTTTGAAGACCCAGAGGTCGCCCGCGACAAGATCCTCTTCGACAACCTTACGCCACTCTATCCCATGGAGAAGATCCGGCTCGAAGTGCCGGGAATGGATGACATCTCCACGCGCGTGATGGAGCTGATCGCGCCCATCGGCAAAGGGCAGCGTGGGCTGATCGTCGCGTCGCCGAGGACCGGGAAGACGGTATTGCTGCAGAATATCGCCAAGGCGATCATGAAGAATCACTCCGAGATCGTATTGATCGTCCTGCTGATCGACGAACGTCCGGAAGAAGTCACCGATTGGCAACGACAGGTCAAGGCCGAGGTCGTCAGTTCGACCTTCGACGAACCGCCGCAGCGACACGCTCAAGTTGCGGAGATGGTGCTCGAAAAAGCCAAGCGCCTGGTCGAGCACCGTCGTGACGTCGTGATCTTGCTCGACAGCATCACCCGCTTGGCGCGCGCGTACAACACGATCGCGCCTCCGAGCGGAAAGGTCCTGTCGGGTGGACTGGACGCCAACGCGCTCCAGCGGCCCAAGCGGTTCTTTGGCGCGGCGCGCAATATCGAGAACGGCGGGAGTCTGACCATTATGGCCACGGCCCTCATCGATACCGGGAGCCGGATGGACGACGTGATTTTCGAAGAGTTCAAGGGAACGGGCAACATGGAACTCCACCTTGACCGGAAACTCGCGGACAAGCGAATTTTCCCGGCAATCGACATCAACCTGTCGGGCACGCGGAAAGAAGAGCTCTTGGTCGAGCGGGACGATCTCAACAAGATGTGGATTCTTCGGAAAGTCCTGAGCCCCTTGAGCACGGTGGAGAGTATGGAATTCCTGCTCGACAAGATGCGAGCGACCAAAACCAACCGGGAGTTTCTGGAGTCCATGAACAAATAGGCGGGGTCCGGTCCCGACGCGACCACGCCTTGACTTTCTTGCTCGCTTCCTTTCTAATCGTCCCGCATATCGTTCAGTCAGGCAGTTGGGAGTAGGACCGCACGGTATTCCTTTCTCGATTCGAACGCCGAAGGCTCCTGCGTCTCGGCTCGTACAGCGTCCCGGATGGCGGCTCCATCGAATGGGCTCACAATGGTGAGACCGCAGAACCAATCACAGGTAGTGGTCATCGGCGCCGGGGTATCGGGTCTCGCCGCGGCATACGGTTTGGCCCGCGCGGGATGCGACGTCACCGTCCTCGAAGGAGCGGACCGCGTGGGCGGCTGCGTGTGGAGCGAGCGCACGCCCGAAGGGTATCTCCTCGAACACGGGCCCAACAGCCTTCTCAATCTCAACCCAGAAGTCGACCAGTTATGTCGTGAGCTTGGTCTCGACGGCGTCCGGGTGTTTCAACACCAGGAGTCCCGTCGGCGGTTCCTGGTCAAACAGCGGTCGCTGGTTCCGGTTCCGTCCCGATTGGCCGACCTTCCCGGCTCGCCCTTGTGGGGCGCGTGGGCCAAGGTTCGGGCGCTGGCCGAACCCTTGATTCGCGTTCGCGAAACGACGGCCGCCGACGAGAGCGTCGCCGCGTTCGTCCGCCGGCGTTTTGGGGCCGACATGGTCGACTACGGCGTCGAGCCGTTTGTCGCGGGGATCTTCGCCGGTAACCCGGAAGAACTCTCCATGACCAGCAGCTTCCCCCGGGTCGTCGCGCTGGAGCGAACCTACGGCAGCGTGGTGTGGGGCGTGCTCCGGACCCGGGTGAAACACGGGAGGCGGCGTGGTCCTCTGCGGGTCTTCTCGTTCCGTGAGGGCGTCGGTCAGCTTCCCCGTGCGTTGGCCGACGCGCTTGGTGGGCGGGTCGTGACCCGCGCACGAGTGATGAGCCTGCATCGTGAAGTCCGAGACGGGATCCCTCGGTTTTCGGTGGAGTCCGTCGTTGAGGGTCACGCGCGTCGCATCTATGCCGACCAATTGGTGCTAGCCACTCCGGCTGACGCGGCGGCGAAACTGGTGGCCGATCTTTCTCCGCTGTTGGCGGATCAATTGGAACAGATCCCTTACGCGCCGGTGGGGCTCGTTCATCTTGGGTTGCCCCGGGACGCGTGCCCGCGGCTCCCTCAGGGGGCGGGATGCCTGGTGCCGAAGCGGGAAGGACTGCCGATCCTCGGGTCGCTGTGGAGTTCGAACGTCTATCCGGACCGTGCGCCCACGGGCCGCGTGTTGCTGACCAACTACGTGGGCGGCATGAGAGATCCCGACATCCTCAAGTGGAGCGATGACGAGTTGACGCGTCTGGTCGTCACAACGCTGCGCGACCTCGTGGGGCTCACGCAGGAGCCGGAGTTGGTCCGAGTCGTCCGTCATCCCAGGGCGATTCCGCAATATTTGATCGGTCATCCCTCGCGCATCGTCGCCATCGAGCGGCTGTTGGCTCCCCTCGATGGCGTCTATTTGACGGGCAACTACCTCCGGGGTGTGTCGGTTCGAGACTGCCTGACCCACGGTCTTCAACTGGCCCAGACCATCGTCGACCGTGTCGGACGGACGGGATCAACCCGTGGGGTCGAAGCACTGGGTCGCGACTCGGTGGTCAACGTGGCGCGCTAAACCCGCGACCTGTGATCTTCCCTTGACAGACCGTTTGAGTTGGGCGTATAGTACGCGGCGTTTTTTAGGACCGGGTGGGTACCGTTAAAAGGGAGTTGGTAGTTCCCGCCGTGTTGTGGCGTGTCCGTTCGGACGATCTCGCGTCGGTCGGATTCCCTGCGAAGCCGTTGAATAGCGCGAACGCGCAATCGTCTAAAGAGTGAGTGCGGACCATAAGAGATCCACGGCAAGCGGGGGGTTGCGTGGGATGGAAGCGGGTTGCGAACGGATGGTCGTGTTCTATAACGGGAGGAGTGCGATGAAACTCAGCAGTGCGTTGGTGGGTGCGGTGGTTGGGGTGGGGTTGGCGTTCGGGTCGGTCGCGAAGGCCGAGTATGCGGAAGCGCCGGTGGCCGACGGCGGAACGTTGACCGGTAAGGTCGTGTTCAAGGGTGCGGTGCCTGCGCCCAAGACCTTTGCGTTCGCAAAGTTTCCAAACCCTGGTTTTTGCGACAAGTTCGACTCGGACGGCAAGGGCAATCGCGTAGTCCAGCAGGTCAATGTCGGTAAGGACAACGCGCTCAAAGATGTCGTGGTCTACTTCGAGAAGATCGAGAAAGGCAAGCCGTTCAAGTTCGATGGAACCGACGTGAAGGCGGAGGGATGTAGATTTTTGGTCCAGGGCGGGCCCTCGACGCTGACCGGTGTGGTGATGAAGAAGAAAGAGATCCGCGTGTTGAACATGGACGCCGACCCCACCGACCCCAAGGCCGCGACTGGGGTGCTCCACAATCCCCACAGCTATGAGGTGGCTGGTGCGAGCCGCACAACGATCTTCAACCTGCCTTTGCCCGAGAAGGGGCAAACCGTCAAGAAGCCGGTGATCCTCCGTAAGAAAGAAAGCACCTTTTTCGTGGAGTGCGACCAGCACAACTACATGCAGGTGCACTTCCAACCGATCGAGAATCCGTACTACGCGATTGTCGGCGAGGACGGAACCTACAGCATCGGCGATATTCCGCCGGGCACCTATGAAGTCTATGCGTGGCATCCGGTGCTTGGGAAGCAGGAGGCTAACGTCACGATTCCGGCGAAAGGTCAAGCCAAGGCGGACTTCGCCTTCGCCGCCGCGAACTAACGCGTCGCTCCGCGAGCGATTGGACTCGTGGAGCACCACGAACCACTTGGTGTTTGTCGACATGGCGGGGATTTTCCCCGCCATGTCCGTTTAAGGGGTTGGAGAGGCGCAGTCGCAAGCCGGGGCTATCGTTGTCTCGCGACGCGGACCCGCGCGGTTGGAGGGAAGTTGGATGGACGAAAGCCCGCAGTCGCCTGAACGGGAGCCGATCAAGAAGGACGCCCTGTTTTACGGAATGGTCGCCGCGTTCATCGCGTTTGTGCTCATGGTGGTGTTTATGCTGTACGCGATGGTCCAGTCGCGGGCGGTCGGTCGCCTGGCTGCGCAGACGGCCTCGGCACCCCCGGAGGCTGTTCAAACCGAGCAGTGGGATTTCAGCCGTCTCCGGATCGCCACGCAAGAAGATGGATCCGCGATGGTGCTGGTGCCGGCCGGGCCGTTCCTGATGGGCAGCCCCCCGGTTGAGGGAGACCAGGACGAAATGCCGCAACGGGGCGTCTTCCTCAAGGCGTTTTGGATCGACCTGTACGAGGTCACCTTCAAGGACTACGCCAGGTTCGTTTCCGCCACCAGAGCGCCCCAACCCGTGATCCCGGTGCTGCAAGACGACCCCGCGAAGTTGATGGCGCCGGAGCAACCCGTGGTCGCGGTTTCGTGGCCCCAGGCCAACAGCTACTGTACGTGGCTAGGGAAGCGGCTACCGACCGAAGCCGAGTGGGAAAAAGCCGCGCGCGGCGAGCGGGGAGTCCAGTGGCCGTGGGGCCACCGGTTCGGCCCAGGCCTGGCGAACCATCAGGGCGAGGAGGACGGGTTTCGTTACACCGCTCCGCCCGGATCGTTTCCCAAGGGCCGGAGTCCCTATGGTCTGTATGACGCAGCGGGTAACGCGGCGGAGTGGGTCGCGGACTGGTACGGCGACAAGTATTACTTGGGCGCGCCCTTCGAATCGCCCGCCGGACCTGAAACCGGCAAGCACCGCGTCTATCGAGGGGGATCGTGGAACGATACGCCGTCCGATCTCCGAACCGCGAAACGGTTCACGGCAGCCCCCCATCAAACCAGCGCGGTGATCGGATTCCGGTGTGCGAAGGACGTCGAGGAGTGAGAACGGTCAGAGCAGGTCGAAGTAGTAGAGGATCATGAAGACGGCGATGACGAGGTTGATGACCATCCCCAGCAACACGATCCAATCGAAAATCGACCGCTTGCGCGCGGCGCGTTCGTCCTGGGCCTCGACCTCGCCTTGCATTTGACCGTCCATGCAGTCTCCCCTGGGCCGGGGTAGCATGCCAAAACAGGGGAGGCGAGTCAAGCGCGATGTTGCTTGACTTCGCACCGGCCTCTTTCTATAATGCCGCCGGGATTTCCCCCATGTACGAGTTCGGCATCGGTCATTACCTCTTCTATCCCCTCGGCATCTTTCTCTTCAGCGCGCTGTTTTTCGTGTGGGGGTATCGAGTCGGTCGCCGCAGGGAACGGGCGCGCGCAGCCGTCGTGACAACGGTGGGGCTCCGATGCGGTTGAGGTTCTATGTCGCCGCCATCGTGGTCATGGTCGTGGCCGCGTTTGCCGTGGATCAGCTCCTGGGTAAGCTCTACGTACGGTACATGATCTTGTTTTCGGGGGCAATCTTTTTATGGGGCATGCTGGTGGGCCAGCGCTCCGAGCAAGCGTGGCTGCGACGTCGAGCCGGGCGCGCGCCAAGGGCTCCCGCAGGGCTGCGACCGGTGTCGTCGAATCAGGAGGTCGGACGGTGAAACACCTGTTCTACGCGTTTTACGTCTCATTCTACGCGGGGGCGATGTTCGTCGCAGGTTTGTTTTTCGGACAGTTCATGGAGCGGCGCTGGGCGCTAAAGGAGCGCGAAGAAGCCGCCAAAGCGGAGCGCCAGGATGTCGACGAGGTGCTCGTCCTTGATCGCAAAGCTCCGGTCGCCTTGTCAAACCACTCCACTGTTTCGCACTAAGGGTTTGCTCCTTCCTTCGCGGCCGCGGCATCTCTGCGTCCGGCAGTCAGTCGTTCCCTCGGTTTCACTGCGATGAGTCGACTGTTCAAATGGCTGTACCTCGGATTGGTGTTGGTCATCGTCGCGATTCTACAAATCGGGATCTCACGGACCGGGC
The DNA here is from genome assembly GCA_040757335.1 of Nitrospirota bacterium. NCBI lineage: Bacteria > Pseudomonadati > Nitrospirota > Nitrospirota bacterium. The sequence goes on from JBFLXB010000003.1 coordinate 123,761, forward strand.
AGGTGCCGGGTTCTGACGACGGCGAAGCAGGCTACACCCCCTTGGCCGCCAAGATCAAAGCCGCCGAAGAAGGGATGAAAAACGCCGAAGCGCAGTTGGCGGCGGTGAAGATCGATCCGGAGTTCGATCGGATGGTCCTGATCCCGGGCGGGTCGTTCACGCTCGGTGATCGACGCGGCGGGGCGATCGAACAACCCGAACGCACCATCACTCTGCCCCCGTTTTTCATCGATGTCTACGAAACCACGTTTGCGCATTATCACGCGTTCGTCTCCGCCACCGGCCATCGTAAACCCCGATTAGCGGGGTATCTTGCGGTCGACAGCAGCGGGCTGCCGCTTCTCATGAATCCCTTCAATCCCGTGGTGGGCGTGTCGTGGGACGATGCGAGCGCGTATTGCCTGTGGAAGGGGAAACGCCTCCCCACCGAGGTCGAATGGGAGCGAGCGGCCAAAGGGCGAACGCAGCGAGAATGGCCGTGGGGCAACGAGGCCGTGCCGCGGAAGGCGAATCTGGTCGGTGAGGACGATGGGTTCAAATATACCTCGCCGGTAGGCACGTTTCGCAGCGATCAGAGCCCGGAGGGCGTGTTCGATCTGGCTGGAAACGCTATGGAATGGACAGCTGATTGGTTTGACGAGCGATACTACGCCATGATGTCGGGCACGAATCCGCTGGGCCCTCCAACGGGCACAGAACGGGTCATCCGCGGCGCGTCGTGGAACGACTCGCTGACCCGTGCCAAGACCCCCACTCGGTTTAAAATGCGTCCTGATTATCGCGATGTAACCATTGGATTTCGCTGTGCAAAGTCAGCGCCGCAGACCATGGTTCCAGAGGGGCTGGATCTCTGACTGAGGGGCAGCTTTTTTCGCTTGACACGGTATATCGCCTTCCCTATAATGCCGCTGTCCTTTTACGGACAGAGCCTGAGCCGACTCGCCCACGAGGAGTTCTGATGGAAAAAAAACAACAAACCCAGCAGGGTAGTGGCAGCCGTGCAGGTGCCATTATCTACATCGTCGTCTCCGTTATTTCGATCTGGTTTTTCTACTGGTTCGGCAACATCGCGGCAAGCAGTCACAGTTACGGTGGGCACTAGTCCAATCCCGTTTGGCGTGGAAAGGGTGCAAGAACGATGAAGATGGTGATCATGCTGGCAGTGGCAATCGTCGCATGGTTTTTTTACTTCCAGACCATCGACTGGTTGTTCATGAAGATTCAGGGGCTGGATTACTTTACCTTTCTGAAGATTTAGTCTGACGCCAAGAACCTCCGGAGTCGACTCACCATCCGAGCGGTCGGCAAAACGAAGGAGAATCCTATGAAGCTGATGAGAGCGATGGGGAATGGAAAGAGGGTATGGTCCCTCTTGATGCTGGGGGCAATGGCGTTCACGCTGCTCCTTCCTCTGGCGCTCGTTGTTGTCCCGACCACCGCGCTGGCCGACGAGGCTGCTACGACGGCCGCGGCGACCGAGGGGTGTGAAAAGAAAGGCAAAGACGTCTATTTCAAGATTGAGGGCTGTGTTTCCGGTCCTCCGGCGCCGCAGACGACCGCGACCGACTACCCATCGTATAACCTGCCGTACCCCTTGAGTGAAAACCGAGTGATCGTCTGGACCGTCGCGCAGCAGCACCTCTATTTCGGGAGCTTCGTGTTGGCGGTGCCGATCTTCTGCATGATCATCGAGCTGGTCGGGATCATGTCCAAAGACCGGGCGATCGGCAAGCGATACGACGACCTGGCTCATGACTTCGTCCGCATCAGCTTGACTGCCTACTCGGTGACCGCCATCCTCGGCGGTCTGTTGCTCTTCACGTTCATCTCGCTGTACCCGGTATTCTTCAGTTACCTGACGTCGCTCTTCAAGCCGTTCATGCACATCTACGCGCTCCTCTTCCTGGCGGAGAGCGGGACACTCTACATCTACTACTACGGTTGGGACCGGATGAACGACGGCGGGTTTCTCAAGTGGATCCACGCCACGCTGGGCGTCCTTCTCAACGTCTTTGGCAGCGTCTTGATGATGTTGGCCAACTCCTGGGCCAGTTTCATGATGTCCCCGGCCGGCGTCGATGAGAAGGGCCAGTTCCTGGGGAATCTGACGCACGTGCTCCACAACGCGCTGTGGAATCCGTTGAACGTGCACCGCATCATCGGCAACATGGTGTTCGGGGGCGGGATCGTGGCGGCGTACGCGGCCTACAAATTCCTCTCGTCCAAAACCGACAACGAGAAGGCATATTATGACTGGATGGGATACGTGGCGATGTTCCTGGCCATCGCGTCCCTGATCCCGCTTCCGTTCGCGGGCTACTGGCTGATGCGCGAGGTCTACGCCTACCGCCAGCAGATGGGCATCACGCTGATGGGCGGGTTGCTCGCCTGGTTGTTCATCATTCAGGCCGTGCTCATCGGCGCCCTGTTCTTCACCACCAACTACTACCTGTTCAACGGCATGGGGCGGATGCGGGGTTCCGAACCCTACCGGAAATACATCAAATACATCCTGTTCCTCACCACCGCGGCGTTCCTCGTGTGGCTGACGCCCCACACGCTGGTGATGCGCGCCGCCGAGCTCAAAGCCATCGGCGGCCAGCAGCATCCCGTGATCGGGAACTTCGGGGTGATGTCGGCGAAGAACGGTGCCGTGAACACGATGTTGATGACCACGATCATTTCGTTCATCTTGTACCAGCGGTGCAACAAGATCATCACGGTCTCGTGGGCCGCCTGGGGCAACGCCGTGATGATCGGGATGTTCGCGGTGGCGATGGTGAACAACTGGTGGCTGGCGATCATCGGCTACTACATCCCGGCGAACGTTCGCGTCGGCCTCTCCGTACCCCAGGTGATGGGGACCCTGACGTGTCTCTTCGTCGGTCTCGCCCTCAACAGCGCCATGATGAGGGGCGCCAAGCTCACCGGTCCGGTCGAGTGGGGCAAGATCTCCGTGCGCTCCCAGTACGGGCTCTTTGCGCTGGCGGTGTCCTTTACGTGGTTGATGGCGCTGATGGGGTATATCCGATCTTCGGTGCGATTGTTCTGGCACGCGATGGAGGTGTTCAGGGACAACTCCCCCTGGGCCTTCACCCACACGATCGGATTTGCGGCGAACGTCATGTCTTTCAACGTGTTGATCTTTTGGGTCTTCACATTGTTCGTGTTCTGGCTTGGGGAATTCTCTACGCACAAACAACTGCCTTCGATGGTCGACGAGCGCAAACCCGTTGGCCTCGGGCAGCCGGTGATCGCCGGAGGGTCGAAGTAACGTCGATTAAGTAATTCGCGGAGCGGCCCCTCCGTCCTGGAGGGGCCGCCAATCCCAGACTAGGAGAGGATGCGGTGATTCCAGGAAAGCTCGGCCTCATTGTGGGTATTGTCGCAGGCGTCTGGTTTATCAAGTGGGCATCGAGTGGACTGGGTCCGCTCGGCCTGGCGTTCGGCCTGTTGCTCAGCGCGGTCTTTCTGATGTGGCTGGGCTACATGCTCCCCAAGGCTCGGATGCTGCTGGTCTCAATCGGGTTCTTCACGTTGATGAGCGGATCCTTTGCCAGCTATTCGAACTGGCTACCACAGAGCCGCGGTGAGGTGCCGCCGGTGGAGCCAGCCGGCGCCGCCAAGAAAGCCGAGGACATGACGACCCAGGAACTCGCGGACAAAGGCGAGATGATCATCTTCGGCGAGATGGGCACGCTCCACGGCCAGGGGAAAGGGCAGTGTCCGCTGTGTCACGGGTTCAAGAAGGGTGACGTGAGCGAGCGCGCGCCGAACCTGGCCGGCATCCCGTCACGTGCCGCGGAGCGGATCAAAGATCCCCGGTATCTCAAACCCGATTCCGTGCAGACCGAAGCGTTTTCAGGGAGCGGGCGGGCGACGTCGGCCATTGAGTACATCGCCGAGTCCCATTCCTGCCCGAACTGCTTCATCGTGGCTGGGTTCGGAGTAAAGGGCAGCAACGACCGCGAAAGCCCGATGCCCCAGGTCCACAAGCCGCCGATCCAGCTCTCCATCGATGAACTGATCGCGGTCGATACCTGGTTGTTCACTCGCGAGGGCGAAGAGGCCCCGGCGGTTGCGGATCTCCGTGCGGCCTACGAAAAGTTTATCCCGGCCGCTGACCGGCCCGAACCGGCTCAAGAAGCCGCGGCGCCTGCGGGTGGCGCTCCCGCCATCGCGATCGCGATGGGAACCGATAAGCCGGAAGATATGCTGACTAAGATGGGGTGCGGAGCCTGTCACACGATTCCCACCACCCCCAACAAGTTTGGCGCCATCGGCCCTGTCCTGGTCGAAAAGACCAATGCGAGTAAGCGCATCGCATCTCCGGAGTATCAGGCTCGCGTGAAGGCCGGCAAGGCTCACGCGAAGACTCCAAAAGAGTATGTTATCGAGTCGATCATGAATCCGAGCGCCTTCGTGATTCCAGCATTCAAGAACCCGGGCGCTCCGGATGTGTCGATGATGCCTGCTGATTTCTCCAAGAAGTTTACTTACGAAGCGGTCGAAAAGCTGGCGGATTTTCTGTTGTCGATCGACGAGTCGGCCGCGGCAAAGGACGGGATCAAAGTCGACAAGGATGGGAAGAAACTGCCTGGGTAGTTGTCGACTTGCGCGGTTGGCTGAGTGTCACACGAACGGGTGCAGTGGCTAGTGTCACTTCCGTACTAGGGGAGGAGGGGTCCGGTGGGTAAGATTTGGATTCCAGGAGCCATGCCGGTTGAGCTCTTGCTGATTCTGGCGGCAGTGTTCTTCGCCTTCGTGGCCGGTGGGTGGGTGCTGAAGAAGCAAGGTCGGCCGATTCCGAAGTTCTGGCAAGCGATTCTAATCTGGATCGCCGCCTACGTCGTTCTCCGCTACGTCTTGTATCCACCGATTCCTTCGGCCCTCCTCAAGACCTACATGGGGCTGATCACCCTGGTGCTCTTCCTGTTGGTGTCGTCCGACGAGGAGTCTTGGACCGAATTCAAGGATCCCATCCTCAAGGTGCTGAGGGGAGCGACGCCAGGATTTCGGAGCATTCGTACCATCACGTTCGTGGCGCTTCCCGCGCTCATCGCGTTTGGAACCTACGACACGATCGTGCCGAAATTCGAGGAGCCGATCGAGCTGCGAACCGTGCACCCTGCGCCTCCGGCTTCGGTCAAGGTTGCCGGAAAGACCTTCACGCTGCAGACCGCTGAGAATCCGTTCCGCGTGGATGAAGAGGGTAAGTACTCGCGCGATATTCAGCAGCAGCACGTCAATGACAATCCCTGGGATCCCAACGCCGTCAAGTACATGAAATACGTTCGGGAAGGCGGCGCGATCTTTTTCCAGAATTGCCACTTCTGCCACGGAGATAACCTCGACGGACGCGGTATGTTCGCGTTCGCGTTCAACCCGATTCCGGCCAACTTCACGGACGCTGGCACGATTGCTCAGTTGCAGGAAACCTTCGTGTTCTGGCGCGTGGCCAAGGGCGGGATGGGGCTTCCACGCGAAGGCTTCCCGTGGGCGTCCGTGATGCCGCCGTGGGAGCAGCACCTGACCACCGACGAGATGTGGAAGGTGATCATGTTCGAGTACTGGCACACGGGCTTCTATCCAAGAACGTGGGATTGATCGAGCGTAAGTCGCGCCAACTCATCCAGGAAAAATCGGGAGTCTGACGATGAAGGGGATACTGAAGGGTTCGAGCAAGCGGGGACTGGTGATCGGGCTCACTCTGTTTGCTCTAATCGGGGCGGTGCTTGTGTCCACAGTCGTGATCACGACCGCGCAAGAAGAGAAAGCCGCGGCTCCAGCGACAGCGGCCATTCCTCCAAAGGCGACGCCTGAAGATTTGGAAGCCGGGAAAGCAGTCTATTTCAGAAAATGTGTCTGGTGCCACGGCCCTGAAGGTGCGGGAGATGGTCCCGGCGCGGACCGCTTGTGGCCACGACCCCGGAACTTCAATCAGGGGACCTTCAAGATCCGCCATACGGCGAGCGGAGAACTTCCCTTGCTCGACGATCTGTTCCAGACCGTGACCCATGGCCTTCCGGGTTCGGCCATGCCCGCGTGGGACGGCATCTTGAGCGAAAAGCAGCGGCGGCAGGTCGTGGAGTTCGTCCGCACCGAGTTGGTGAAGGATCGCGACTTTACCGACGCTGAGACCGAGACCTATACACCGATCAATTTCGGGAAACAAGTCCCCAGCTCGGAAGAAAGCATCGCGCGCGGCAAAGAAGTGTTCATGAACAAGGGGAAGTGTGTGGAGTGCCACGGCCCCGAAGCCCGAGGCGACGGGAATGCGACTCAGAAGGACGAGTGGGACTTCCCGATCCGGCCCGCGGATCTCCACAAGTGCTGGAACTTCAGAGGCAATCGTGGCGATCCGTATAATCCGGCGAATATCTTCCGGGAGGTTTCGACCGGACTCAACGGCACGCCCATGCCGTCGTTCGCAGATGTGCTCAGTGAGGAACAGCGGTGGGACGTCGCGAACTTTGTGATTTCGCTGTGCCCCAAGAAGCAGATCGACCCGCTGACCATGAAGCCGAATAACGATTTCGTGGTGCGATCCAAGTTCGCGGAGGGTGACCTTCCGACGGATCCGGACGATCCCAAGTGGCAGGAAATGGCACCGAACTACGTGGGACTGGGCGGACAGATCACCCACAAGCCGAGAAATTTCGTTCGCCTGGTCGACGATGCCTGGGTTCGTTCGTTGTACAACGACAAGGAAATCGCGTACCTGATCGAGTGGGATGATCGAAACAAGAGCGTCGCCACGCCCGAAGCACTGGCCATGGCCGCGACGTTTGAAGAAACCCCGCCGGAGGGCAAGCCCATTGCCGAGCGCGAGTACCCCGTGTTCAATGACGCCGCTGCGATTCAGTTTCCGACCAAGTGGGAAACGCTCAACGCGCCGGAGAAACCGCGCTTCATGTTCGGCGACGCAAAGAACGGCGTGGATATCTGGAAGTGGTCGGCCGATGGGTCGGTGAAAATGCTCAACGGCAGTGGGTGGGATCAGGAACTCGTTCCGCACGGGAGCGGTGAGGTCACGACGCCGTACGTCCAGCACAAGGACGGACAATGGAGAGTCATTTTCAAGCGGCCGCTGGTGACCGATGACAAGGAGAAAGCCGTCCAGTTCACCACCGGCCAGTACATTCCAACGCTCTTCTTCGTCTGGGACGGGCACAACGGTGATACCGGCCGGAAAACTTCGCTCTCGAGCTGGTATTACACGATCTTGATGCCGCCGATCCCGACCAAGGCGTACGTCTATCCGTTGTTCGCCGCGGCGTTCGTGATCGGGCTGCAATTCTGGGTCACGTCCAAGGTCAAGAACGGCAAGAAGAAGTAACGAACTGGGTGTGCAGTCGGAGCATTGGAGGCCCTGCGCGACGCGCAGGGCCTCTTTTTGTCTGGGCCGCGTTAAAATCCCCCTTGGCAAACGGGGGGCAGGGGGGATGTAGTTCCACATGGGCGAAAAATCCGAAATTCTGTTTCTGCTGTTCAGCCAACTTTCAGTCGGAGGGATCGTGCTGCTGGCGGCGATCGCCAAGCGGCAGCTCGGCCTCAGTTTCTTTCGCCTGAATGGGATGATCTTCTTCCTGCTGTTCGGCGTGGCTGTTCCGGGCATTCCCACGAGCGAGACCACGAGCCTCTGGTCGCAGGCGGTGATCATCCTGACGCTTGCCTATTCGGTCGCGCTGTTCGTGTATGTGGTGACGTTCTGGATCAAGAAGGAGACCCATCCCGTGTTCTGGCTCTATGCCGCCGCCGGGCTCGGCATTGCCCTGGTGGCCGCAAGCGGCTGGTTCTATGCCGCGCGCTCTGGTGGCGGGCTGGCGGCCGAGTTGATCCCGGTGAGTTTTCTCTTCTCCGCGCTGATTTTAGGATCGTCGCTGCTGGGGATGTTGTTGGGACACCGCTATCTGACCAATCCCCATTTGCCGATGAGCCATCTCAACTTCGTGGCCTGGGTGTTTCTGATCGCGGTGTTGCTGCAGGGTGGGTTGACGGTCGCGGCGTTTTGGTTTGGCCTGAGTCCGGACGCGGCGTTCGCCGCCCTGCGCCTGGAGAGCGTGCTCGGTCTCTTCCTCTGGATCCGCCTGGCCATCGGCATTGCCGGGCCGCTGGTGCTGGCCGTGATGATTCTCAACACCATCCGGTATCAAGCCAACATGTCCGCCACGGGTCTCATGTATATCGCGGTGATTATGGTGATGGCGGGCGAGGCGTTTTCGCGGTATCTGCTGGTCGCCGAATCCATCCTGTTATAATTCAGCGCCCGTCCATGAAGGGTCATCTGCGGCGTTGCCGCTGCGCATCCGCTCCTCGCGTACGCACTTAGTACGCTCCGGTGCGGTGCTCGCGGCGCCTTGCATCTGACGCCTTCCTGAACAGGCGCGCGCCCTGCGCAAATGCCAAAACAATCATACCAAGGGACTGTCACCGACATCGAGACCCTGACACCGACCGTCAAGGTCTTCCGCTTGGCGTTCGAGCCGGCGACGAATTTTTCGTTCATCGCTGGGCAATACGTGATGGTGGACGTCTTGAAGGACGGGGCGGTTATTCACAAGCCGTACTCGATTGCCTCCCCTCCGCATCAGAAAGACATCGATCTGTGCATTAAGTACGTGGAGGGGGGGTACGTCTCGACGTATTTCCATACCAAGGTTCGGGTGGGCGATGTGCTCACCGTGCACGAGGCGCTCGGGTTTTTTGTGGACCGTGGCGGGCCGCACGAGCGCGTGTACGTGGGAACCGGTACCGGGATCGCGCCGATCCGCAGCATGATCCTCGATCTATACCATGCTGGATTCGAGGGGCCGATGTCCGTGTATTTCGGGGTCCGGTACGAGGACGAACTTCTCTACGAGCCGGATTGGCGGAGGCTGGAAGCTGAACACCCCGCGTTTCGGTTCATTCCGGTGGTCAGTCGTCCCAAAACCTGGACCGGCCGCACTGGGTGGGTGCAGGACGCTTTGCGGGACACGTTGCGCGATCCTGCGTCCAAAGAGGTCTATGTCTGTGGGCTGGTGCCGATGGTCAAGGCCGTCAAGCCGTTGCTCATGGAATTGGGCGTGCCGCGGCAGCAAATTCACACCGAAAAATACATCTAAACCGTACGTCCATGGGATGGCGCACCACGGTGTGGTGCGCTGCGCGTTGACTCGTTCGTCGCAGTTGTGTTACAACCAGCCTGTTTTTACGCGCTGATTTTCCGCCGTTCGACCGGGGTTTCGTCATGTCAGGCCACTCAAAGTGGGCCACCACCAAGCATAAAAAAGCCGCGGCCGACGCCAAACGCGGGAAGATCTTCACCAAGCTCATCAAGGAATTGACGGTGGCCGCCCGCATCGGCGGCGGCGATCCGGACGGCAATCCACGCCTCCGCATGGCGATCCTGAAGTCCAAAGAAAACAACATGCCGGCGGACAACATCAAGCGCGCCATCATGAAGGGCACCGGTGAGCTCCCGGGCGTGACCTACGAAGAGTTCGTGTACGAAGGCTACGGTCCCGGGGGCACCGCTCTGTTGGTCGACATCATGACCGACAACAAGAACCGCACCGTGTCCGAGATCCGCCACGTCTTCTCCAAACACGGCGGCAACATGGGGGAGGCGGGGTCCGTGGGGTGGATGTTCCAGAAGCGCGGCTATATCGTGGTTGAGAAGGCCAAGGCGGACGAGGACACCCTGATGACCCTGGCCTTGGACGCGGGCGCCGAAGACATGAAAACGGACGACCCCGAGCAGTACGAGGTCCTCACCGCGCCCTCCGAGTTCGAGCGCGTCAAGAAGGCGATCGAAGCCAAAGGGATCCCGATCGCGCTGGCCGAGATCAGCCAGATCCCGCAGACCTACGTGAAGCTGGAGGGCAGGGACGCGGAGCAGATGCTCAAGTTGATGGAAGCCCTCGAGGATCACGACGACGTGCAGAAAGTGCACGCGAATTTCGACATTGATCAGGCCGTGATGGAGAAGGTGCTGGGGTAAAGGGCCGATCCCAAAAAAGGCCAAGCATCTCGCAGCCTCGGGTCTGAAGTCGACCCTGCGTTGCGTCAAGCAAGCTCGGAGGGGAGGGAGCCACCCATGCGGATTCTTGGAATCGACCCCGGCCTGAACGCCACCGGGTACGGCGTGGTGGAGCTGGACGGCTCCGAGGTGCGTCACGTCGCGTCCGGCACCATCAATATCCCCTCGGCGCGCCCGTTGCCCACCCGTCTGAACCTGCTGTTCGAATCCCTGCGAGAAGTGTTCGACCAATACCGCCCCGACGAGGTCGCGGTGGAGAACACGTTTCTCGCCAAAAACGTGGCCGTGGCGCTCAAACTGGGACAAGCCAAGGGGATCGCCCTGTTGGTGGCTGAGCAGGCCAAGCTCCCGGTGCTGGAATACACGCCCACGGAGATCAAGACCGCGGTCACCGGATACGGCGCGGCCGCAAAGGAGCAGGTGCAATATATGGTCGGCCGGCTGCTCCGGCTGGACGTGGAGGCCACCACGCACCACGCCACCGACGCGTTGGCCACGGCCATTTGCCACCTCCACACCGCCTTGCCCCGGCACGCCACGATGTCGGTCGCGTCGTCGCGGCGTATCGCCCACGCATGATCGCCGCGCTCGCGGGGACGTTGGTCGCCAAGTCTCCGCAGTCCGTGATTCTCGATGTTCAGGGCGTGGGCTACGAAGTCTTCACTTCGCTGCAAACCTACTATCGACTGCCTGAGCTGAAACAGGCCGTGCGCTTGCACACATACACGCACGTGCGCGAAGACGCCCTGTCCCTGTACGGTTTTCTCTCCTCTGAGGAAAAGTCGGCGTTCCTGCTGTTGATCTCGGTGTCGGGCGTGGGGCCTCGATTAGGGCTTGCGGTGCTCTCGGGACTGACGGTCGCAGAACTGGCGTCCGCGATCCGAACCGGCGACGCCAAACGCCTCTCCTCCGTGCCTGGTATCGGCCAAAAAACCGCGGCGCGTCTGATCCTGGAACTCCAGTCCAAAATCACCGCGATCGCGCCCGAGACCACGGACAACGGGGCGAGCCCGGCCGCGTCATCGACCATGGACGACGCGCTCTCAGCGTTGGTGAACCTGGGGTATCAGGGCGCAGCGGCCAAGGAAACCCTCAAACTCATCGAGCGCAGCCGGCCCGGTGAAGAACTCACCGTCGAGGATCTTCTGCGCGAGGCGCTGCGCCGCCTGTCCAAGTGACGATCGATCGCGACAACAGCCGCACCAACTCGCCGCTCGCCGCCGGCATGGTGGATGACGAGCGAGGCTACGAGAACAGTCTGCGGCCGCTGGCCTTGGACGAATACGTGGGCCAGGAGAAGATCAAAGCCAACCTGCGCGTGTACATCGAAGCCGCGCGCCAGCGCGGCGACGTGCTGGATCACTCGATCTTCTACGGCCCGCCGGGCTTGGGCAAAACCACGCTCGCGCACATCATCGCCAAGGAACTGGGCGTGCAGATCAAAGCCACGTCCGGTCCCGCGCTCGAACACGCGGGCGACCTGGCCGCGATCTTGACCAACCTAGGCCCGCGCGACGTGTTTTTCATCGATGAAATCCATCGCCTGCATCCCGCAGTGGAAGAAGTCCTCTACCCCGCGATGGAGGACTTTCAACTCGACATCGTCATCGGTCAAGGCCCGGCCGCGCGTAGCATCAAACTCGATCTGCCGCCGTTCACCCTGGTGGGCGCCACCACGCGCGCGGGTCTGTTGACGTCGCCGCTGCGTGATCGCTTCGGCGTGATCTGCCGTCTGGAGTACTACTCTCCCGGCGAGTTGGAGCAGATCATCATGCGCTCCTCGCGCCTGCTCAAGGTCCCCATCGTGCCGGAAGGCGCCTCTGAAATCGCGCGCCGCGCGCGCGGCACTCCGCGTATCGCCAACCGTCTGCTGCGTCGCGTGCGCGACTTCGCCCAGGTCAAGGGCGACGGCGTGATCACCGCGGAGGCCGCGCACGGCGCACTGTCCATGATGGAGATCGACGAACACGGCTTCGACGTCATGGACCGCCGCCTGCTCGCCGCCATCATCGACAAATTCGGGGGCGGCCCGGTCGGCGTGGACACCCTGGCTTCCGCCATCGGCGAAGAACGAGAAACCATCGAAGACGTCTACGAACCCTTCCTCTTGCAAGGCGGCTTCCTCGACCGCACCCCCCGCGGCCGCCTCGCCACCCCCCTCGCGTACCAGCATTTAAACAGACAACAGCCGAGCAATACTGAGCAGAAACCGTTGTGGTAGTGGGAAGGCAAGGTCGCCAAACCTTGCACTCGAACGAACCGCCGCGTTCTGGCCCGTGTGGGAAATGTTGGGGTCGGGGTACTAAAACCCGACAGTTGAGCCGCGGCTGCGTGGAGTGCCCTAAGCGGTTACTCGGCTGAATAGGACTCAGGTATGTCGGATAGTTAGGGGGACGTTCTTTACTAATTAAGTAATGTGGTAGTGACTCATTTCGAATCGCTACAGTGACGTCGTTGCACAGAGATGACCTTCCGAGGTTTCCACCTGTTCTGGGTTGCTTCACTCTTGACCCCGATTCTCACAAGGAGGCCCAGCACATGGATCCATTGAGCGGAGAAGTCGTCGTGGTCGATATCAAGATGCGCTTCGGGTCGATGGTAGTGTTCATGGTGAAATGGGCCATCGCGTCCATCCCGGCGCTGCTGATCCTGGCGGTCATTGGTGTGATGGCGGTGGCGTTCTTGGCGGCGATGGTCGGACCGTTGAGGTAATACGCCCCACGTATTGACTCGTGCCCGCCAACTCCGTTATACCCGACACCGTTCACCCTCGTAGAGGTGCCGGGTCGTGCCTTCGTCGCCTCCGTCAATAGCGCCCATCAGCATCATGGACGCCATCAATCAGCGGCGATCCGTGCGCGCCTTCTTACCACAGAAACTCGACCGATCAACTATTCGCGCGTTGCTCGCGGCCGCGGTGCGAGCTCCCACGGCGATGCACGGGGAGCCGTGGGCGTTTGCAATCGTGCAGGACGCGAACGTGCTGAAGCGGCTTTCGGATCAGTCCAAAGTGCTGTTTGCCGAGGAAGCACACCGCCTGCACCTCGACCATGGAGGCCATGCGCTCGACATCTTCAGCCGCCCGGATTTCAATATTTTCTATGACGCGAGCACGCTCATCGTGATCTGCGGTCTCCCCATCGGCCCCTTCGTGGCCGCGGACTGCTGGCTGGCCGCGCAGAACCTAATGCTCGCTGCCTCTGCCATGGGGCTCGGCACCTGTGTGATCGGTTCCGCGCTGCTCGCGCTGAACACCTCGGGCGGAAAAGCCGATGCCGGGATCCCGAGCGAGTTTTCCGCGTTTGCCTCGATCATCGTCGGTGTGCCGAGCGGTGAGACGCCCCTCACGACCCGCAAGGAGCCGCAGATTCTCGCCCGGAAGTGACGATGAACATTCACGGGGCCCTCTCCATGCCGGAGCGGTTCATTGTGTAGTATGAAAAGGTTCGGAGTATGTTGTTGCGACGTCGGAAATGGCGGTCGTGGTCGTCTTCACGAAAACGGGATCTAAACCGGAGGTACCTCCATGAACACGCGTAATGTTCGAGCAGGGATGATCGTCGGGTTGGTCGTGGGATTTCTGGGGGTATTGGTCTGCGCGTCGACCGCGTTGGCCGATGCCGCGGAGCACGTGGGCGAGGCGATAGAACACGCCAATGAGGCGGTCAAACACGGCAAACAAGGCCATACGGATCTATTGGTTGACCATGCCGACGGTGCGCTGCGGTACGCCAAAGAAGCGCAAAAGCTCAAGCAAGACGAGCACCTCGACGAGGCAATCGACGAGCTGGAAGCCGCGGTTTTCCAGGGCAAAGACGGGCGCACAGATATGGGTGTGCAACACGCGGAAAAAGCGTTGGAGCATCTGTCCGCGGTGAAGTAGGCTAAGGGGTGACGGACGTCGCGTTGAATCCGTCGGGTCAGTCGGTGGCCTCAGAGGGGAAAAAGTCGTGCAGGACAGCGGGTCGCCACGTGGATTTGGTGACCCGCCAAGTGCCGCGTTTATCAACGAGCGTCAGGTCGAACCGATAAAGGTCGGCGCGCAGCGCGGGCAAGTCGGAGACCGTGGGAATCGGCCGAGCCGCCATGGCGGTAAAGACCGTGGCTGTGGCTTGAGCCCGCGGGTCGATGTCGATGCGGTCGATCCGGGTCAACAGGTGGATCGACTCGTGTCGCCGAAACTGAACGAACAGGAGGGCCAGGATCGCGCGTTTGTCCTGGCCCGCGTCGTCGCGATACGCGTCGGACAGCAACGCTTTCAGCCCACCCAAGTCTTTGCCTTCCGCCAGAGCCTCCGCGCGCCCGATGGTTGCGCGGACCTGTGCCTCCGGCGAATCCCCTTCGGATCGGCAAGCCGAGGCACTCAGGCCCACGGCCCCCAGCCACGCCATCGCGAGCACACAACGCGCCAATTTCTTCCCTGCGCCGCGAAATTCAACCCTGGTTACTGACAACCAGTGTAGCTCACCCGGCACAATATGGCCGCTTTCTTTCCGCCCTGCGGTGCCGTATCATGTGGCGAGCGTGGACATGACGTTCGCTACGGCAGCCAAGATATCCGGCGTGTGCCTTCTCGCCCTGGCGGCCGAGGTGTTGGCCGCCTACTTCCTCTTTTCCAACTTTGCGTATGACTTGGCCCGAACCGGGGAGTACACCCTTGAGGAGGCCTACACCCAGGGGCCCGTGGGGCCGGTGGCGAAGGTATTTTACGTCCTGTTCGCTGCCACGGCCGCCGGAGCGCTCCTCGCCCCGGTGATCGCGGCGGTGACGTTCCCGTTCACCCGCCGCCGGCCGCGCGGCCCACGTGGGAGCGAGTCATCGAGCGTGATGCCGCCGGCTCGCCCGCATAATCCATACTGACCCAAGGCGGCTCCGACTCTTGATTCCGCGGTCCCTTCACCCTTATAGTGGGGCGCTTCAGTAATGGCGACCAGCGTCATGCGCCGTTTCGGTCTGCGATACCAGCTCACCGGGTGGTTCCTGCTCATCGGCGTGCTGCCGGCCGCAGCCGTGAGCGCCTACGCGTATTCGGTCACGCGCACCGGACTGTTCCGCGAGGCGGCGGTACTGATGCGGGCGGATGCGGATGCGGCGATCGACCACCTGGATGAGGCGTTTGGCGTGGCTCGTGATCAACTCGTGCTGGCGGCGCGTCAGGTTGCTCAGCGGGTGCTCGAAGCCAGGGCGAGGCAGCCGCCGAGACCACGATCCAAAACCCCGCCTCGCGTGAATTTCGACCCGGCGGTGAGCGTACTGACGTCGTGGGGCCAGCGGGCTCCGGTCCAGTTTGAAACGTGGACCGTGGTCGACGCGCTGGCGGAGCCTCGGTTAGCGTTCGTCGACGGCCAACCAGGAGCTTTTGGCGCCTTCTCCGACAACGACCGCCAGCTGGCCGCCGCGGCTCAAGCCACGCCGGAGGGCGAGGTCGTATTCGGTGGGGTGGTGACCTCGGCCCAAACCGCTCGGCGCGTCTTGCCGTTCGCTGCGCCGATTATGGGCTCCGACGGCGCCCTGCTCGGGTCGCTGCACGGTGAGATTCCCGCGGACTGGTTCCAGCGCGCTCTGGAAGTTCGGGCGACGCGAGGCGGATCGCTGTGGGTGTTCGATCACGCGGGCCAACTGGTGCTCACCACGGACAGCGGACCGGACGCGGATGCCACGGCGCCGACCCTGTTCGCGGCTGGACGCGGCGACGGCGACAGGCCCGTGCAGGTCAAGATCGGTTCTGATGCGGTCGCGGTGGTCTTGTCGCCGCTGGCCGTGACCGGGTCGCGAGAGCCATGGACCGTGGCGGTGTCGGTGCCCGAACGCACGATCGCGGGCCAGGCGCACCCGTGGCGGTATGCGGCGGTGGTCGCGGTGCTGACGGGGGCGGTCGGCCTCGTTGCCTTGCTGGTCAGCGCCGGCATCACGCGTCCCATCAAGTCCTTGGAGGAGGGGACCCGCCGGATCGCGCAGGGGGATCTCGATTTCGACCTGCAGGTTCGCGGGCGCAACGAGCTGGAACGGCTCGCCGGGTCGTTTCTCGAAATGGCTTACGCGCTCAAGCGCGCGCAAGAGCGGCTGACCAAAGCCGAGCGGATGGCCGCGATCGGGGAGGTGAGCCTGGCGATCGAGCGCGAGGTGCACCAGGCGCTGACAACGGTCATAGGGGCCGCTGAGCGGCTTCTGGCGCAGCCGGACTTGCCGGAGTCGGTTCGAGAGCAGGCGACGCCGATCTATGAAGCAGCGGTCCGGATGCGCGACGTGCTGCAAAAGCCGGAACACGTACACGATCAGGCCCAGGAAACGGCTCGAGGTCCACGGATGAGCGATGTGCTGGGCTCGCGAGGGTCGGGGCTTGGGGCGGGGGGGGCGGCGTGAGCCAGGTGGCCGACGTGGTGCGCGATGATTTGGCCGCCACGTTTGCGGACAGCCTCGAACGCGAGCGACAGCTGGGACGAACGTACCGGCAGGAGATGCAGGCCGCGTGGAGCGCGCGTGTGCGGCGGTTATGGGAAGAGGGGTGGGCGGCCAAACGCAGGCACGAGGACGCGCTGCTCCGGTTGCTTGGAGCGAGCGGGAACGCGTCGACCGAGGACGCCAACGCGCCGCGGTCCGCTCCGTCGGCGCGAGAAGTCTTGTCATGGCTGTACGAGCAGGAACGATTCCTCGCCCTCCGTTATCGCGAGGGCGCCCGTCTTGCCCCTGATTCCGAGACGCGGCGCGTCCTCGACCAGCTGGCTGACCAGCAGCAGCGCTTGGTCGAGCGCATACGGGAAACGTATCGCGACTACTCCGCCTCGTAAGTGCGGTGTCCGAACGCGTCTTGACAAAATTGTTCCCTTTTCAGTAGATACATCGGCCGATGACGGTATGATCCAAGTCCGCGATCTGACCAAGCGTTACGGCCCGATTACGGCAATCGATCGGGTCGGTTTCGAGGTGGCCTCCGGCGAAATCCTCGGGTTCCTCGGGCCCAACGGCGCGGGAAAGACCACCACCATGCGGATCGTGACCGGGTTTGTGCCGGCCACGAGCGGCTCCGCGGTGGTGGCGGGATTCGACGTCGCCGAGCACCCGCTCGAAGCGAAGTGCCGGATCGGGTACCTGCCGGAACATCCCCCGGTCTACGCCGAGTTGACCGTGTCCGAGTACCTCCGGTTTACCGGCCGCATCAAGGGGGTGCCGCGTCGCGCGTTGTCGGCCGCGCTGGACCGGGTGATTGGGCAGTGCGGACTGGGTGAGGTTCGACGGCGCCTGATCGGCAATCTCTCCAAAGGGTTTCGCCAACGGGTCGGCCTTGCCCAGGCTCTGATTCACGACCCGCCGGTGCTGATTCTCGACGAGCCGACCGTGGGGCTCGATCCGAAGCAGATCATCGAAGTTCGCGAACTGATCCGGAGCCTGGGCGGCGCGCACACCATCGTCCTTTCCACGCACATCCTGCCGGAGGTCACCGCCACCTGCCAGCGGGTCGTCATCATTCACGAGGGCCGCGTGGTGGCTGTTGATACCCATGCGGGGTTGGCCGCACGGCTGCGCAAGTCCGAGAAGATCCGGCTCACGCTGGTGCGCCCGGGGCCCGATACCGAGGAGACGATCAGACGTCTCCCCCACGTGGTGGGCGTGGCGGCGGAGTCGTCTGACGGGTCCGGCGGCCGGAGTTGGCTGGTCGAGGCCGATCTGGGGTACGACGTTCGCGAGGACCTGTCGCGCTGTGCCGTGACGCGGGATTGGGGACTGGTGGAACTTCGCCCGATGGTGATGAGTTTGGAAGACGTGTTCTTGAAGCTGACGGCCGAGGAGGCGACGTGAACGCCCTCCGTCCGATCCTGGCCCTCGCTGGAAAAGAGATCCGTGTCGCTACGGTCTCCCCGGTGTTGTACGTGGTGGGTGGGGTGTTCCTGGCGATTATTGGATTGTTCTTTGAGCGGATCGTGGCCTTCGCGAGCCTGCAGAGCATGCAGATGCTGCGGCTTCAAGGCGCGCTGCCCCAACTCGACCTGACGACGCTCGTCTTTCAGCCCATGTTTCGCAACATCCACGTGATCCTCCTGCTAGTGATTCCCTTGTTGACCATGCGCCTGCTTAGCGAGGAACGCAAGTACAAGACCGCGGAACTGCTGATGACCTCGCCGGTCACCGTGACCCAACTCATCGCCGGCAAGTTCGCGGCGGTCTTCGCGCTATACGCCGGGTTACTGGTGTTGACCCTTTACATGCCCGTGCTGCTCGATGTCTGGGGTGCGGTGGACTGGCCCACGGTGCTGGCCGGTTATCTGGGCTTGTTACTGGTCGGCGCGGTCTACCTCGCGTTGGGCCTGTTGGCCTCGTCGCTGACAGAAAATCAGATCAGCGCCGGCGTCGTCGCTCTGGGGATGATTCTCGGACTGTGGGTCATCGGCTGGGCCGCGTTGACGGCGGACAGCGAGGAACTACGATCCTTGCTCGAATATCTTTCAGTCACCCACCACTTTGAGAACTTCCTCAAGGGCCTTCTCAGCGTCACGGGCGCGGCGTACGCGCTGAGTCTGGCGTCATTCAGCCTCTTTCTGACCCACCGCGTGTTGGATTCTAGTCGGTGGCGCTGACACAACCAGTGGTTCGGTCGATCTGACGACGATGGGCTCGAAACTCGGACCGATGATTGGTGTCGCAACGCTCGGCGTGGCGGGAGTCGGCGTGGCGGTGGATTTCACCTTTCCCGGAAGGTGGTACGCCCTGGCGCTCTACGGCGCGGCGGCGGTCCTTGCCGCGCTCTGGGCGGGGATCTCCCGCCGCGCGCTCATCGCGTGGTCGCGACAACGCTCGACCAGGATGGGCGCGCACAGCGCGTTGCTGATAACGGTGGTTGCGGTCGTCTTGGTGCTGCTCAATATCCTGGCGTTCCGCCACGACGCGCGCCTCGATCTCTCCCAGACCGGAGCCTTCACGTTGGCGCCTCAGAGCGTGAAGATACTCGAAAGCCTGGAGGACGAAGTGAAAGTCACCGCCTTCGTGCAGAAGGGCGGCGAAAGCGAAATCAAGTTCAGAGATCTGCTCGGAACGTATCGACACTACAGCAGCAAGATTTCCGGCGAGCCCATTGATCCCGACGCCCGTCCGGCTGCGGCCAAGCAGTACGGCATCACGCAATACGACACGATCGTCGTGGAGAGCGGCGGGCAAGAAGCGCGTATCCGTTCCGTGAGCGAGCAGGAGCTGACGAACGCCCTGATCCGCGTTCGCAAAAAGGACAAGAAGCGAATCGCGGTGCTCGATGGACACGGTGAGCCGAGTCTGACCGACACCGATGCCAACGGCTTCTCTCAGGCGAAGGACGCGTTGGAGCGACAAGGCTACGAGGTGACGTCGCTTCTCCTTGCCCAAACCGGAACAGTCGATCCCGGAACCACGGCGGTCATTGTCGCGGATCCGCAAAGGCCCCTATTGTCCCAAGAAACCAGTGCGCTGAAGACCTATCTTTCCGGCGGCGGGCGTCTGCTGCTCTTGCTGGGACCTGGGCAGCACACGGGAATGGAGGAACTGGCCGTGCAGCAACTCGGCGTGACGTTTCGCGGCGACACGGTCATCGACGCCGATCCGTTCTCCAGACTGGCTGGCGGGGACTATACCAGACCGATTGTCCGGACGTACGGCGATCACGAGATTGTGCGGGATCTACGATTGGCGACGGCGTTTCCATTGGCCCAATCTCTGGCGTTCCAGACGTCCAAAGCTGCGGACATTGAATACCGGGCCCTGGCGCTGACCACTCAGGACAGTTGGGGTGAAACGCAGATCGTCGGCGGAAAGGCACGGTTCGACGCGGGCCAGGACACGCAGGGCCCCTTGGACCTGGCCGCGGTGCTGACTCCCAAAGCTCCCCCGACGGAACGCGGCGACGACGCCGGGACGAAGCCGGCTGCTTGGCGTGCGGTGGTGGTCGGCAACGCCCGGTTTGCCACGAACGGGTTCTTCAACATGTTGGGTAACGGCGATCTGTTGACCGCATCCATCAACTGGTTGGCGGAAGACGAAGATCTCATCGCGATTCGCCCGAAGGAGGCGTCGTCCAGCCCGTTGATTTTGACCGCAGGGCAACAGCGGATCGTGTTTTGGATGCCGGTCGTGCTGGTGCCGGGTGTGATTGCGGCCTACGGTCTCGGGATGTGGCGCCGGCGGCGACGATTGTAGGAGATGCGGCGTTACTGGGGGACGGTTGCCCTGCTGGCCTTCGCGGCCCTGCTGGGCCTCTACTTCGTATTCATCGAGACGCCTCGTGAGCGCGCTCGGTCGGACCAGCAACAGCGGGAGGGCCGCGTGCTCTCCCTCACCGAGGACGAAGTGACCAAGATCGAGATCGAGACGCCCACCGACCGCCTGGTACTCGAGCGGGGCGACGGCGGCGCGTGGCGCGTGTCGGCCCCGGTATCGGCCGAGGCCGACGAGGGCACGGTTCGCCGGCTGCTCTCCCAGCTGACGTCCCTGTCGGTTGTTCGTCCCATCGAGGATGTCGACGACCCGGCGGCGCTGGGGCTCGATCAGCCCGCGGTGCGGGTGATCGCGCATCGTTTCGAGGGCCGCGCCGAAGTGGCGTTTGGAGACGAGAACCCCGCGGGATCGGGCGTGTACGTTCAACGCGACGATCGCAAGGTGTTTTTGACCGCGACGACGGCCAAGTCCACGTTCGAGGTGTCGCGGGACGATGTCCGGCGCAAGGAGTTCATCGACTTCAAGCCGGAGGCGGTCACCGAAATCGCCATTACCCACCGTGGGCGATCGGTGCGCCTGCACCGCGAGGGCGCCGAGTGGCGAATGGCTCAACCCTCGCGTACGGCGGACCCCGACACGGTGTCGTCGCTGCTCAGTCGTCTCCGCGCGCTACGCGCCACGGGATTTGCGGACACAGTCGAGCAGCGGGACGCGCTGCGGGTGAGCGGGAAGCCGCGCACGGACATCGAGATTATCGCGGGGGACGACCTCATGCGCGTGGCGTTCGTTGCAGCGGCGGACGGCTCGCTCTACGCTCGCGCGTCGGGCGACACATTGTACCGACTGAACGAGAGCGTGGTGAACGCGCTCCCGCTCGATGCCTCGGCCCTTCGCGACCTGAGGGTGGTGCGAGCCGCCTTCGACGACGTGCGGGCAGTGGACGTCGAACGGGGCCAGGAACGGTATCGCGTGACGCGAGGTGAGGGCGGATGGGAGCTCGACGGTCGCCTGCTGGCGGACGAGGGGACGAGGGAAGTCGAAGCCATGATCCGGTCGCTCACCGCGTTGCGTGGTGAGTCCGTGGCGGCCGAGACGCCCGCCGCGTTGCCGGCGAACACGTTCGCGTCACCCGCTGTGCGCGTCGTCCTCCTGGGGACCGCCGATCGCCAGCTCGCCGCGGTGACCATCAGTGCAGCATCGGGCGAACGACGATATGCCGTATCGGAATCATCGGGTCCCGTCTTTTCGGTCCCGCCCGCGACGGTGGAGCGGATTCCATCGAAATCAGCGCTGGAGTCCCACCTCGCACCGGCGTCGTGACCCCGTTTCCAAGTGGACTCCGGGCGGTCTGAAGTGGTAGTTTTTTACCTAGTTTCGGGGCCTCGGCCGTCGCTTTTTCCTGCGCCACGGTCTGTCCAAATCCGGACAAGGTCGGTTCTTAGTTAGGAGTTACGTGTGGTTGGACGCGAACACCGGGTGATGGTCTCCCCCTTGCACCCCTCTCCGTGGCGTATGGACCTCCACGCGACCGGTCCGAGTGCGTTTCCCCATTCCTATCGCGTATTTTTGCGCCGCAGCGATCGGTGGGATCCCCACCGTCTGGCGGTGATGGCGCTTCCGATGGTGTTGGCGGTGCTCTTTGCCGGGCTCGGCTCGGTGCTGGAGCACGAAGCACCGGGGGCGCGGGAGTCGATCCCTCACCAGTCGTATTGCTGCGTATCGCGGGCGCCGGAGACCGCTTCTGCGGATGACGACGCGCTTCCGCCGCGCGTCGAGGCGTCCACGGCGTTCAGAGTGGTGTATTCCAAACAGGAGTCACGGGCTTTGGAGGTCGCGCGGGTTCTGGAAGCGCTCAGTCCCGAACTCGACGGTTCAAAACGGCGGCGATTGGGAATGTTATTGACCGACCTGAGCAGCCATTACGGGTACGACCCGGCGCTGATCGTGGCGGTCATCATGACCGAAAGTTCGTTCGACCCGACTTCCCGTTCGCACCGGGGAGCCGTGGGCCTGATGCAACTCTTGCCCAACACCGCGGAATCTCTGGCCGAAGAAACACACCGGCCATGGTTCGGTGAACACGCTCTGCTGGATCCTACGTTCAACATCAGCCTGGGCGTGCGTTACCTGGCGAAACTCCACAAGCGGTTCGGTTCCTTGGAGATCGCGCTTGCCGCGTACAACTACGGTCCGTCGCGCGTCGACGAGATGCTTCGACGCGGGTCGCCCGTGCCCATGGACTACACCCAGCGCGTGCTCGCTCATTATGAGCAGGTCCGAAGGGTCGAAGACTCCGTCCGCCTCTAGAACGTCTTCCTCCGCACTAAGAGTTTGACGGCCACTCGTTTGACACCCCACGGGTGGTCCACTACACTTTCCCCCGTGATTTGGACGGTCGGCGGTACTATCCTCTTATAAGATATCGACTCTACCGATGTCGGTGACGAAGAGCCGATCCGCGCACCCACTCGGGCGTTTGAAGCTGCCTCAGAAGGGTGTGGTGTTCTCTGAGAAGCGGTACACGGACTCATCCGTCAACCTCTTGTTCAGCAAGATGCGAACGAGGACCCCTCCGTTTCACGGCGTGCTCGCGGCCGAGGCGGAGTCCAAGCGCTTCTATCTCGTGATCGTCGACAACGAGCCCTACGCGGCGGGCGAGGAGCAACAGGGCATCTTTGTCCCGGTGACGCTTCACGGGCTTTTCAGCGGTTTGCGCAAGCTGCCGGCGAGCGGGGCCGGGCTCACGTTGGTGGGGACTGATCCGTTGTTCCTCAAAGCGGTGCTGACCATGATCCAATGCGCCCCCACCACCGAAGGAACCACCGAGATCATGGAGATCGGCAGCGTCGTCGAACACATCAAGAAGAGCACGCAGGATCAGCTGCTCGTCGTGGGACATCGCGGTGAGCTCAGCGTGTTCTATTTCCACGACCGCCAGCCGATCGCGGGATATTTTGCGGATCCGGCGTTCGAGACCGGGGAGGATTCGCTGGAAGAACGGTTGCTGGCGTACGTGTACAAGTACGCGGGCCAGACCTCGCTGTCCATCCACGTGTTTGCGACGATGTCCGCGTTGCCGGCCGACGACGGCGTGTTCGAGCGGGGCGCGTGGCCTGAAAGCCTGGTCGAACACTTCACCCGGCCGATCCCGTCGCTGCTGGTGATGGGGGCCGACGGCGGGGCGCGTCGCTTTGAATTGACGGCCGGGACGGTCAGCCTGGGGCGCGGAGAAGACAACGATATCGTCATTGAAGACCCGGCGATCTCCCGTCGGCACCTGGTGTTTCGCCAGGAGCCCGACGGGGTGACGGTCGAGGATTGTGGGAGCCGGAACGGAACGGTGTTCAACGGAGCTCCGTTGAAGAAGGCGACGCTGACGCACGGTGCGGAACTCCATATCGGCGAGTGTCTGATCCGCTTCTTGGGCAGCGCCGCGCCGGCCGAGCCGAGCCGGGAGGTCGAGAGCGGAGAGGAGACCATCTGCCGCCCGACCGTGGATGTTTCCGCACCGGTCCCCGAGGCCGCTCCGGAGCCCCCGCCCGCACGTCGCCAATCGGCCTGGGTGTTGGAGGTGGTTCGGCCCGACGGCTCGCACAACCGCGTTCCGTTGACGACCCCCCTCACGACGATCGGGCGGGCCAAAGCCGACCTCGTGATCGTTGATACCAAGGTGTCGCGCCGCCACGGCGAGCTTGAAGTCAGTCCCGAGGGGGTCATTTATCGGGATACCGGCAGCACGAACGGCAGTTTGCTCAACGGACGCGCGGTCACCAGCGCGCTGCTGAAAGCGGGCGACGTGCTGAAACTCGGCGAGACGTCGCTGACGATATTCCGAGACGCGGCGTGATCGCAGACCTGCTGAATGCGTTCGTGTTGTTTGTGCAGGCCGTGCGGGCGGGATCGCCTCTTGCCGCGATCAGCGCGGTGTTGGCGCTCGCGGTGATGGTCGTCCTCGTCCGGGCCGTCAGTCTCAACCGGTCTTCGGTCCGCCGCAGCCGTCGCAGCCTGCATCGCGAGGCCAAGGCCCTCCGGGCGCGGGGTGCATATCTGGAAGCAGGGCGAGGGTTTCAAGCCCTGGGTGATTACGATCAGGCGATCACCCTGTACACGCGCGCCGGCGCCCACCGCGAGCTCGGCCAACTGTTCGAGTACCTCAAGCATTGGGACGCGGCCGCGCAGGCGTACGAGGCCGCTCAGGAATCCGAACGGGCCGCGACGATGCTGTTGCGGGTGGGAGAGGAGCAACGGGCGGCCGAGCTCCTCCGGAGAGCCGGCAAAACGGTCGCGGCGGCGGAGCTCTTTGAAAAGATCGGGCAGTTCGTGGTCGCGGCGTCGCTGTTCGAAGCCGCCGGACACGTCAAGCGGGCCGCCGCATTGTTCGAACAGGGTGATCAGTGGTCGCACGCCGCCGAGTTGTTCGAGCAGGAATATCGCCAAGAGCATCGCAAGTGGCAGGAACGCGGCGCCCCGCCCCATGGTCAGGAATCGTTGGCCGCGGCGGCGCAGGAAGCGGGACGGTGTTGGTTGAAGGCCGGAGAACCGGAGCGCGCGGCGGCCGTGTTCAGTCAACAAGGCCTGGTGGCCGACGCCGCGGATGCGTACGCCCAGGCCGGGGCGGAGCACAAGGCGGCCGAGATGTACTTGTCGCAGCGCTTGTACGAAAAAGCCTCGGTCCTGTTCGACCGTCTGGGAGACCACGCTCGCCGCGATACCGCCTTGGCCGAAGCCAAGATCCAGGCCGGCGCGCTGGACGAGGCGGCCGATCTGCTCGCTGCCGCCAACCAGAACCTGCGCGCGGCGGAGCTCTACGAGCAGTCCGGATCCCACAAACGCGCCGCGGAGATGTACGCCGCCGCCGGGGAACAGAAGCACGCCGCGGAGTTGTATCTGGTCGCGGGATGCGGCGACGATGCCGCGGCGGCGCTGGAGCGCGGCGGGCGTCTCCAAGAGGCGGCTAAGCTCTACTTGGAGTTGGGAAAGCTCGATCGCGCGGCGGCGCTCTTCCGGCAAGCCGGGACGCTCTTCGAGGCGGGAAAGATCTTCCACAAGATGGGGCGGTTGGATGACGCGATCGAGGTCCTCCAACGGCTCGAGGTGCAATCGGACGAGTACTACCAGGGATCGCTGATTCTGGGCAGCATCTTTCTGGAACGCGGGATGTTGAGCGCGGCCAAGGAACGCTACCAGAAACTGCTCGCGCTCCGGAAGGACTCGTCGGAGGGCGAACTGGAGCCGATGTACCAGCTTGCCCGCGTCTACGAGGAAGAGCGTGACCACGACAGCGCGCTCCGGCTCTATGAAAAGGTGTTGGCGCAGGATTTCAACTTTCGGGACGCCCGCGAGCGGGCGACTCGCGTCAAAACCGCCAAAGACGCGCCCGCTTCGACGAAAAGTTCGTCCGGTCCCTCCGCGCCCACCACCGTCCCTCGGTACAAGATCCTCAAACAGATCGGTCAGGGCGGAATGGGGGTCGTGTATCGGGCCGAAGACACGGTGCTGAATCGCGTCGTGGCCTACAAGGTGTTGCCGGCCAGCGTGAGGGAACAGCCCGCGTTGCTGAAGAACTTTCTTCAAGAAGCCCGGATCGCGGCGTCGATCAACCACCCCAACATCGTCACCATCTACGACACCGGCCACGACCCTGCGGGGGAGGTGTTCATCTCCATGGAATTCGTCGACGGTCTCAGCCTCAAGGATCTGTTGGACAAGGTGGGGGCGCTGCCGCTCCCGCAGTTTCTGTCGATCGCCAGACAGATCTGTGCGGGGTTGGCCTATGCCCACGGCCGCCGAATCATCCACCGAGACATCAAGCCGTCGAACATCATGTTGAGCCGGGACCGGATGGTGAAGATCATGGACTTCGGGCTCGCCAAGATCGTCAACGACGCCATCGCGGACCGGACGTCGGTCAAGGGCACGCCGTTGTACATGGCCCCCGAACAAATCCTGGGGAAGGAAGTGGACCACCAGTCAGACTTGTATTCCCTGGGGTGCACCCTGTATCGGATGGCCACGGGCCGACTGCCGTTCACCAAAGGCGACCTGTATTATCAACACCTGCACGCGATGCCCACGCCTCCCAAGGACCTCAACCCCAAACTGCCCGCCGCGATCAACTCCATCATCATGCGATGCCTCGAGAAGGAGAAAGCCAAGCGCTACCAACAGGTGGGAGACGTTCTGGCCGACCTGGACCACACGAAACTCGCCGCCTGATCCCTGACGGCGCGCCGCCGTCACCCCGGGGTCATCGGTTGCAAAAGCCATTGAAATACTTTATGATATGACACTTTTGTGGGCGGTAGCTCGCCCGGTACTTATCACATCCTCGGGATATCCGGTGATGGACCGCACGCTCCAGGGGCTTCGCCAGCGCATCGATGAGATCGACGACACGATCCTCGGTCTGCTCAACCGTCGGGCCGAGATCGTGACCGAAGTCGGTCGGGTCAAACGCCAGGAACAGGCGCACGCCCACGCCCCCACCCGCGAGCGAGAAATCCTCGAGCGGCTGGAGCGAGAGAACCCCGGTCCTTTTCCCAACGACGGCGTGCGCGCCGTGTTTCGAGAGATCATGTCGGCGTCGTTGGCGCTGGAGCAGCCGCTCAAGGTCGCCTATCTGGGCCCGGAGGGCACCTTCACGCACATGGCGTGCCTGAAACAATTCGGCGCGTCGGCGGGCGCGGTGCCGGTCAACAGCATCAAAGACGTGTTCAGCGAAGTGGAACGCGGTCGCGCGGATTACGGGGTGGTGCCGATCGAAAACTCCACCGAAGGGGTCGTGACCCACACGCTCGATCTGCTGGCCGACTCGCAACTGAAGATCGCGGGTGAAGTCGTGCAGGAGATCTCGCACTACCTGTTGTCGCGCTCCGGCGTTCTGGCCGACGTCAAACGGATCTACTCGCACCCGCAGCCCGTGGCGCAGTGCCGCGGTTGGTTGTCCCAACACGTGCCCAACATTCCGATCGTGGAGGTGTACAGCACGGCGCGCGCGGCGGAGATGTGCCGCGACGATCCCGACGCCGCGGCGATCGCGTCGGATCTGGCGGCGCGCTTGTACGGGCTCACGGTCATTCAGAAACGCATCGAAGACAATCCGACCAATACCACGCGATTTCTGGTCATCGCGCCGCGTGCTCCGGAACGGACGGGGAGGGACAAGACCTCGGTGATGGTGTCGGTCAAAGACCGGGTGGGCGCGCTCTACGACATGTTGAAACCGTTCTCGGAGTACGGGCTCAACCTCACGAAGATCGAGTCGCGGCCGTCCCGCCGGAAGGCGTGGGAGTATTTTTTTTATATTGACGTTGAAGGGCATATCGAGGACGAGCCCGTCAAACAGGCCTTGGAGGCTCTCCGTTCACAGTGCCAGGTGCTGAAGGTCCTCGGTTCTTATCCCCGAACAGCGTGACCCGATCGGCCATGGATTTCCAGGTTCGTCCCGAGCTGTCCCGCATCGCGCCGTACGTGCCCGGCAAACCCGTCGCGGAGGTCGAGCGCGAGTACGGCGTGACACACGCCGTCAAGCTTGCCTCCAACGAAAATCCTCTAGGCCCGTCGCCGGCGGCGCTCAAGGCCGCGCAAGAGGTCCTTTCCGGGCTGCACCGGTATCCCGACGGCGCGGGCACCGCGCTGCGCGAAGCGATCGGGGCGAAGCTGAAGGTCGATCCGGACCAGGTCGTCCTGGGCAACGGCTCGGACGAGGTCGTCGACTTGGTGTGTAAGGTCTTGTTGACGCCCGGCGACGAAGCCGTGATGGCCGCGCCGACGTTCGGGATCTACCGGATCGCGGTGCTGGCGCACCAAGGGACTCCGGTCGAGGTGCCGCTGGCCGATGGCCGCCATGATCTCGACGCCATGTTGGCGGCCGTGAGCGAGCGCACCAAGCTGTTTTTTGTCTGTAACCCGAACAGCCCGACCGGCAGCGCGCTGTCGGGCCGGGACGTCACCCGCGCGATCGAACGCTTGCCCGATCACGTGGTGGCGGTGTGCGATCACGCGTATGAAGATTACGCGACGGCTGCAGATTTCCCCTACGGCGCGGCCCTCCTGCAACACGGTCGTCCGGTGGTCATCCTGCGCACGTTTTCCAAAATCTACGGTCTTGCGGGGCTGCGGATCGGGTACGGGGTCGGGCCCGCCGGACTCGTCGCGTGGATGAACCGCGTGCGACTCCCGTTCAACGCGAGCACGGTGGCTCAGGCCGCCGCGATCGCGGCATTGGGCGACGACGCCCACGTCCGCGCGAGCCGCATGGTCAATGCGGCGGGGAAAACGTATTTGACCCGGGAATGCGGGCGGCTGGGGCTGACGTGGTATCCGAGCGAGTCGAATTTCCTGTACGTCAACGTGGGCCGCGACGGCCGGCCCGTGTTCGAGCGGCTCTTGCGGGAGGGCGTGATCGTTCGCCATTTCGAGGGGCCGTGGTTACGGATCACCATCGGGATGCCGGAGGAGAACACGCGCTGCGTTGCGGCGCTGGAGCGCGTGTTAACTGACGAAGGGGGGAAGGGGTGAGGGGGAGAGTGGAGAGGACAGCCTACGGGCCGAGACTAGTTCGCCGATTCCCCGGTTCTCCGGTTCGTGCATTAAAACGGGAGTCTGAACGATGATCATCGTGCTGAAACCGGAAGCCACCCAGGCTGAGATCGATCACATCATGGAGAAGATCCGCGAGCGCGGATTGTCTCCGCACCTCTCGACGGGCCAGGAGCGTCGGGTGATCGGCGTGATCGGGGACGAGCGCACGATCCAAAACGTGCCGCTTGCGATCTTCCCCGGGGTGGAGAGCGTCACGCCGATCTTGGCGCCGTACAAGCTCGTCAGCCGCGAATTTCGCAAAGACAACACCGTCGTCACGGTCGGCGACGGGGTGGCGATCGGCGGGCGCTTGGTCCCGGTGATGGCCGGGCCGTGCGCGGTGGAGACCAAGGCGCAGGTGACGGGCGTGGCCAAGGCCGTCAAAAATTCCGGAGCGCGCGTGTTGCGCGGCGGGGCCTTCAAGCCGCGCACGTCGCCGTACGCGTTTCAGGGGTTGGCGGAAGAGGGGCTGCAGTATCTCGCTGAAGCGAAAAAAGCCACGGGGTTGCCGATCATCACCGAGGTGGTGGACTCCCGCGACATCGACCTGGTCGCCCAGTACGCGGACGTTTTGCAGATCGGCGCTCGCAATATGCAAAATTTTCGATTGTTGACCGATATCGGCAAGCAGCGCAAGCCGGTGCTGCTCAAGCGCGGGATGTCCGCCACCATCAAGGAGTTTCTCTTGTCGGCGGAGTACATCATGGCCGGCGGCAATCACAAGGTGATCCTCTGCGAGCGCGGCATCCGGACGTTCGAACCGCTGGCCCGCAATACGCTCGACCTGTCGGCCGTGCCCTTGATTCAAAAGCTGTCGCATCTGCCGGTCGTCGTGGACCCGAGCCATGCCACCGGGCGGTGGGACTTGGTCGCCCCCATGGCCCGGGCCGCGATTGCGGCCGGCGCGGACGGGTTGTTGATCGAAGTCCACGGGAACCCCGAAGAGGCGCTGTGCGACGGCGAAGAGTCGCTCACTCCACCGAAATTCGCGGCCATGATGGACGAGTTGCGCAAGGTCGCGCAGGCCGTGGGGCGGGAGATCTGACATTCCGCCCGGCACACCGCTTCGGCGCCTCACGGTCATCGGGATCGGCCTGGTCGGTGGGTCCGTCGCGTGGGGCGCCAAACAGCGGCGTCTGGCCGAAGAAGTGGTCGGCGTTGACCCGGATCGCCCCGCGGCGCTCCAAGCCGTGGCGCGAGGAATCGTCGATCGCACGGCGGCGTTGGCCGACGGCGTCGCTCGCGCGGACGTGGTCGTGTTGGCGGTGCCGATCGCGCAGATCGAGGCGGTCGCGCGCGAGGCGGCCCCGCTGATCAAGGGCACGGCCGCCGTGGTCACCGACGTGGGCAGTGTGAAGGCGCCGGTGGTGGCGCGCGTGGAACCGTTGTTCGAGCGGTTCGTGGGCGGCCATCCCATGGCGGGGAGCGAACGGTCGGGGGTGGCTGCCGCGTCCGCGACGTTGTTCGAGGGCGCGCCCTGCGTGCTCACGCCGACCTCGCGCACCGATCCCGGAGCGCTCGATGTGGTCGAGCGGTTGTGGCAGGGACTGGGGGCCGCGGTGGTGAGGGTGGATCCCGGAGTTCACGACGAACTGGTTGCCGCCGTGAGCCACCTGCCGCACCTGGTGGCGGCATCACTGGTCAACACCGCGGCAGGCGCGGGAGGCGGACGCGCGCTGAGCGTCGCCGCGGCCGGGTTTCGCGATACGACCAGGGTTGCGGGCGGCTCGCCCGCGCTCTGGCGGGACATCTGTTTGATGAATCAGGGACCGGTGCTCAAGATGTTGGCAGACTACAGCGACGAGCTCAACCGCCTGCGGGCCTTGATTGCCGGCGGAGACGGACAGGGCTTGTTCGAAGCTTTGAAAAAGGCCCAGCGGACCCGCGAGCGGATGACCGAGGGCGAGCCGTGAAGGCGGTGGTGATCGAACCCGGCCGGCCGCTGCAAGGGCGGGTGGAGGTACCGGGCGACAAGTCGATCACGCATCGGGCGATCATGTTGGGAGGCCTGGCCCGCGGGGAGACCCTGGTCCGCGGCTACCTACCGGCGGACGATTGCCTCCGTACCGTGGCGGCGATACGCGCCCTGGGCCGAACGATCGAGGACCTGGAATCCAGCAATCGCCCCACCCTTCGCATAGCCGGGTGCGCTTCGGGATCATCAATACTCCGGGAGCCCGCGGACGTGATCGATTGCGGGAACTCCGGCACGAGCCTGCGGTTGCTCACCGGCTTGGTCGCGGGGTTTCCGATGTGTACGGTGTTGACGGGCGACGCCTCGCTTCGTCGGCGGCCGATGGGGCGCGTGGTGGAACCGCTTCGCGCCATGGGCGCACACATCGTGGGGCGCGACGAGGGCCGGCTGGCGCCGCTGACTGTGGTGGGCCAACGGCTCAAAGGCCTCGACGTTCGTCTGCCGGTGGCAAGCGCGCAGGTCAAGTCCGCGGTGTTGCTGGCGGGCCTGGCGGCCGAAGGACGGACCGCCGTGACGGAGCCCGCGCCCTCGCGCGATCACACCGAACGGATGCTGCGCACGTTCGGCGTCCCGCTGCGAGTGGAAGGCGCAACCGTGTCCCTCGACGGACCCGCGGGCTTGTCGGCCGCGGAGATCGAGGTGCCGGGGGACATATCGTCCGCGGCGTTTCTGATCGCGGGCGCCTTGCTCCAACCCAAGTCGGACCTCATGATCGAGCGCGTGGGGGTCAATCCCACCCGCACCGGATTTCTGGATGTCCTGAAGCGCATGGGGGCGTCGGTGGCGATCGAAGGGGTTCGCGAGGTATCCGGCGAGCCGATCGGCACGCTGACCGTCCGCGCATCCGCACTACGGGGGACGACCGTTCGAGGCGATCTCGTCCCGCGGACGATCGATGAGTTCCCGGTTCTGTGCGTGTTGGCGGCTTTCGCGCGGGGCGAGACCATCATCGAGGACGCGGGCGAGCTGCGTGTCAAAGAGAGCGACCGGATTCACGTGATGGCGGAAGAACTCGGCAAACTCGGGATCAAGGTGGAGGAGCGACCGGCCGGCATGCGGATCGAGGGGCCGCAGCGCGCGACCGGGGCGCGATGCTCCAGCCACGGGGACCACCGGGTGGCGATGGCGCTGGCCGTGGCGGCGCTGCGCGCCTCGGGGCCGACCACGATCGACGATGTCGAGTGCGTGGGCACCTCGTTTCCGGGATTCTTCGAGCTGCTCGATCGGGTTCGCCGATGACGTCCCGGGAGCTCATTGTGGCCATTGACGGTCCCTCGGCCGCGGGCAAAAGCACGGCCGGCACGCGCGTGGCCAAACGTCTGGGCTACTTGTACGTCGAGAGCGGCGCGTTTTACCGCGCGCTCGCGTGGAAGGTCCGCGAGTGCCGGGTCGACCCCGCGGACAACGAGGCGCTGAGACTGTTGGGAGAAACCACGGCGATCGAGGTGGTGCGGCGTCCGGAAGGCGTGCGGATCCTGGTGGATCAGAACGACGTGACCGATCAACTCCGGACGCCGGAGATGAGCCGAATCGCGGCCCAGATCGCGTCCAATCCCATCGTACGCGACCCCATGCTGAAGGTGCAGCGCGCAATGGCCAAAGACGGGGGCGTGGTCATGGAGGGGCGGGACATCGGCACCGTCGTGTTCCCGGAGGCCGACGTCAAATTTTACCTCGATGCGGACACCGCGGTGCGGGGAGAGCGGCGATACAAAGAGCTTCGCGTGAAGGGCTTGGACGTGGATTTGAAGACCACGATCGACGAAATCGTGGCTCGGGACCGCAAGGACATGACCCGCGCAGTGGCCCCGTTGCGCAAAGCCCACGACGCGATTGCCATCGATTCCACAGGCTTGACCTTGGATGAGGTGGTGGATACAATGGTGGCGGCCGTCGAACGCCGACGAACCGCGATCTCGCGGTAGTCGTGCTGTACGAGGTCGCGCACCCGTTGGTGTGGTGGGTCGCGCGGTGGTGCTGTTCGCTGGAGGTCGTGGGCCGCGATCGGGTGCCGGCCGACGGCGGGGTCATCGTCGCCGCCAATCACGTCAGCTACCTCGACATTCCTATTGTGGGATGTTCGCTCGCCAGACGGGCGGATTTTCTGGCGAAGGCCGAGCTGTTCACACACCCCGTGGTGGGATGGTTCTTCAAACGTCTCGGCGGGGTCCCGATACGACGCGAGGGGGTCGACCGCAACGCGTTGGCCGAGGTCGAGCGCCGTTTGGCGGCCGGGCACCTGGTGGTCATGTACCCGGAAGGCACCCGCAGTCCGGACGAGCGGCTGCGCGAGCCCAAACCCGGCGTTGGAATGTTGGCGGTCCGTACCGGGGTCCCGGTGGTCCCGGCCTACGTCGCGGGGACGGGCGAGGCCTGGCCGGCCGGCGCGCGATGGTTGCGGTCGCGGCCGATCACCGTGGTGTTCGGTGAGCCGATGCAATGGCGGCGCACCGAGTCGACGAGCAGTGATGAGACGAAGGCCACACAGCGGTATCAACAGGTCAGTCAGGAGATCATGGACCGGATTGCGGAGCTTCAACGCGAGGCGCACGCACGGCGCCTACGGCTGCTGAACGCGTCAACGGTCGCGCGTTGATTCACATTCACCCTTCACCTGGTAGTTGATGAGAGGACGTACGAGTATGGCGAGCACGCAGTCGGAAGCCGGGGTGGCCGCCCGGAAGCCCTTCCAAAAAGGCACCGAGATGACCGAAATCGAACTGATGTATGCCGAGACCTTCAAGCAACTGGAGGAAGGCAGCATCGTGGAAGGCAGCGTCGTGGCCGTCCAGCCCGAGGGCGTGGTCGTCGATGTGGGCTACAAGTCCGAGGGCATCGTGCCTCGTGAGGAGTTCATTCCGGAGGAACTCAGCGCACTCAAAGTCGGCGATCGCTTCCTCGTGTATCTCGAAGAGCGGGAGGACGCCGACGGGAACATGATCCTCTCCAAGGAAAAAGCCGACCGCATGAAGATCTGGGGCGACCTCGAACGGATCTTCGAGAAGGGGGAGGTCATCGAGGGCAAGGTCCTCAACAAGATCAAGGGCGGCATGATGGTCGACATTGGGATCAAGGCGTTCCTGCCCGGTTCGCAGATCGACCTGCGCCCGGTGCGTGACCTCGACAGCCTGGTCGGCAAGACCTTCCAGATGAAGATCATCAAGATGAATCACCGGCGCAGCAACGTGGTGGTGTCGCGCCGCGTGGTGTTGGAGGAGACTCGCGATCGGCGCAAGCAGCAGGCCATGGCGACCCTGCAGGAGGGGCAGGTCATCGACGGGCAGGTCAAGAATATCACGGACTACGGCGCGTTCATCGATCTCGGCGGGATCGACGGCCTGCTGCACATTACCGACATGTCCTGGGGCCGCGTGGCGCACCCCTCCGAGATGTTCATGGTGGGCGACCGCGTGAAGGTCATGATTCTCAAATACGATCGTGAGACCGGGCGCATCTCGCTGGGCGTCAAGCAGCTCAAACCGGATCCCTGGATTCAGGTGGAGGACAAGTTCCCGGTCGGTTCACGCGTGCGGGGCAAGGTGGTGAGCCTCGTGGATTACGGCGCGTTCGTGGAGCTGGAGCCGGGCGTGGAAGGGTTGGTGCACATCTCGGAGATGACGTGGTCGCACGAGATCAAGCACCCCTCGAAGATCGTCTCAGTGGGCGATCAGGTCGAGGCGCAGGTGCTGAACGTCGATCGCAAGAGCCGGAAGATCTCGCTGGGCATGAAGCAGGTGGTCGCCAATCCATGGATCATCGTCGAAACCAAGTACCCGGTGGGGTCCGTCATCGAAGGCAAGGTCAAGAGCCTGACCGAGTTCGGCGTCTTCGTGGGGTTGGATGAAGGCATCGACGGATTGATCCACGTTTCGGACTTGTCATGGACCAAACGCGTGGTGCACCCCTCGGATCTCTTCAAAAAGGGCCAGATGGTGAAGGCGGTGGTGCTCCGGGTGGACAAAGACAAGGAGCGCCTGTCCCTCGGCTACAAACAGCTCACGCCGGACCCTTGGGAGAAGGAGATCCCCCAACGTTATCAGGTGGGCCAGGACGTCACCGGCAAGGTCGTCAAGATCGCCGACTTCGGCGTGTTCCTGGAGTTTGAAGACGGGGTGGAGGGGCTCATCCACGTGAGTGAAATGAACCTCGAAGGCCAGCGGATCGAAGAACGCTACAAGGTCGGCGATGAGGTCACCGCCCGCGTGATCAGGATCGACCCCACCGAGCGGAAGATCGCCCTCAGTATCCGCGAACACGTGGGCGATTGGGGGCTCTCCGAGGGCGAGGGGCGCGCGCCCAAGCGCCGGTAGGGAGGCTGTTCATGAAGGACCATCTGCGGCGTTGCCGCTGCGCATCCGGTGCTCACGTCGCGGTAGGGGCGTATTGCAATACGCCCCTACCGGTGCGGTTCTCGCTCCGCCTTGCGACCCACCTTCAAGAAATGAAATGTCGGAAGTCCCCGAAGGGGGCATCTGGCCCGTTCCTGAACAGCCTGACACGATTCACTCATCGGGCAGGGTTGTAGCGCAAACCTTTTCATGGCGCGACGTCCACTCCTTACCGGAGTTCTCGTTTTCCTGGTCCTGGCGGTCGCGTTTTTTCTCGGGACCTATCTCACCGCGCTGTTGATCGAAGGGCCGCCGTCGGACTCCAACCAGATCGCGCTCGTTCGGATCGAGGGCGTCATCTTAGACGCCGACGAACCGGTTGAGCAGCTCCGGACCTTTGCGGAGAACGAGGCGATTCGAGCGATCCTGATTCGCATCGACAGCCCGGGCGGAGCCGTGGTCCCCTCGCAGGAAATCTACGACGAAGTGCGAAAGATCCGCGCCGAGGGCCGGCAGAAGATCGTCGTGTCGATGGGGGCGGTTGCCGCGTCCGGAGGGTACTACATCGCGAGCGCTTCGGACCGCATCATCGCCAATCCCGGCACGTTGACCGGGAGCATCGGCGTAATTCTGGAGATGCCGAACTTCGAAGGGCTCATGAAGAAAATCGGGGTGGAGAGCACCGTCATCAAGAGCGGCGCGCACAAGGACTTGATCTCCCCGTTCCGCAAGCTGGGCGAGGCGGAGCGCGAGATCCTGCAGCGCGTGATGGACGACGTTCATGATCAGTTCATTCAGGCCGTGGCCGACGGTCGTGGGCTGGAGAAAAACACGGTGGCGGCCATCGCGGACGGGCAGGTGTTTACGGGACGGCAGGCCAAGGAGAAGGGGCTGATCGATGAGATCGGCAGCTTCGAAGACGCGATCCAACTGACCGGACACTTGGCCGGCATCATCGGACGGCCGGTGGTGGTGGAGCCCAAGCGTCGGTTCTCACTGACCGATTTGATCAGCACGATCTTTCGCGGCCGGATCGGGGCCCTCGTGGATCCCGTCCCTGCCATCCGCCTCAATTATTTGTGGACGTGGGGATAGAAAACCCCTTTGAGCAATGAGTTGAGCCCGTTCAGGAGGGGCCAGATGCAAGGCGTCGTGAGCACCGGAGCCGTAGGGGCGTATTGCAATACGCCCCTACCAAGACGTGAGCACCGGAAGCGCAGCGGCAACGCCGCAGATGGCCCCTCCTGGACGGGCGCCTAGCCGGGAGCGCGATGATGACCAAAGCCGAGCTAATCGAAGACGTGTCGCACAAAGTCAAAGGGCTGACCAAGCGCCAGACCGAAATCATCATCAACGCCATTCTCGACGGCATCAAAGACACCCTGGCCCGGGGCGACAAGATCGAGATCCGCGGTTTCGGCAGCTTTCGGCTGCGCAGCCGCCGCATGCGCGAAGGCCGCAATCCCAAGACCGGCAGTTCAGTGCACGTACCCGCCAAACGCGTGCCGTTCTTCAAGGCCGGCAAAGAGCTCAAAGAACTCGTCGACCGCTGACGCGCCTATTGGCCCGGCCGAGTCGGTTACTCGCCGACCTGCAAGAGCAGCCCCCTGCGCCGCGCAACGCGAAACATGCCCAAAAAGCCCGCGCACCCGACGATCAGGTACACGACGTTGAGAACCAGAGCCCCGATGATGTGGCCCGCGTCGAACCTTCCGTCCAGCAACAGCGCGCGCATGCCTTCGAACACGTGCGCGGCCGGGGTGGCGAGCGCCACGGACCGGAGCCATTCCGGCAGCACCGAGACCGGGTAGAACACCGCGGCCACGGGTTGGAACAGGAAGATCACGGCCCAGGCCAGGCTTTCTGCGCCTTGACCGAAGCGCAGGATCATCGCCGACACGAGCAGGCCGATCGACCATCCCATCACCATCAAGTTGACGAAGAACGCGACCAGCGGGAGCCCCATGCTGAACAGGTTGTAGTGGTACAGCAGGGCGGCCAGGAGCGCCATGAACAAGCCGGCGATCAGGGTGCGCGCGAGCGCCACGATCACCTGGCTCGCCACGAACTCGGTCGGCGTCAAGGGGCTCGCGAACAGGTTGGACAGGTTGCGCGACCAGATCTCTTCCAAGAACGCGAGCGACACGCCGATCTGCGAGCGAAACAGCACGTCCCACAGAATCAACCCGCCCAGGAACAACACGACGAAATCCGGTAATCCGGGGCCCAGTCCCCGCAGGTAGATCGTCAGGAACCCCCAGACGAACAGCTCCATCGCGGGCCAGTAGATCAACTCGACGAGACGTGTCCACGAACTGCGATAGAGGTACACGTGACGCCAGACCATCGCCAGCACCCGGTGGGCGTTCAAGGGGTCCGATCCTTCCTGGCGATAGCGAGGAAGACGTCTTCGAGGGATCGGCGGCCGTAGCGCTCGACAAGGCGGGCCGGCGTGTCCTGGTCCACGCACCGTCCCTGGTGCAGGACGATCACCCGGTCGCAGAGCCGCTCGACCTCCGCCATGTTGTGGGAGGAGAGCAGAATCGCGGCGCCGGTGCGGGTGCGGTACTCTTCCAGCCACGCGCGGACACGGTCTGCGATGTCCGGGTCCAAGCTCGCGGTGGGTTCGTCCAGCAGCAACAACTCGGGGGCGTTGATCAAAGCCTTGGCGAGCGCCACGCGGGTGCGTTGGCCGGACGAGAGTTCACCGAGCGGGCGATCAAGCAACACGGCGATGTCCAGCCGCTGGGCCAAGTCCGCGATGGTTCCCTTCAAATGTTTGACGCCGTAGAGGCGGCCGTACACCGAGAGATTCTGTCGTACCGTGAGGCGGTGGGGCAGGTCGGCGTAGGGCGACGAAAAGTTCATGCGGCCGAGCACCGCCTGCCGATGCAGGGCAACGTCCAACCCGAACAACCGGATGTGCCCCGTGGTGGGGACGAGAAGCGCGAGCAGCATCGACAGCGTGGTGGTCTTGCCCGCTCCATTGGGACCCAACAACCCGACGATCTCGCCTCGCTGCACGGAGAACGACAGGTCGGACACCGCCCAGACGTTCTTGAAACGTTTTCCGACGCGATCCACCTCGACGACCAGTTCAGCCATGATGAGGCCAGTGTGTGGCTATTGTCCGATCTCTGATAGCGGGGATTCTGTGATATCAGACGGTTCGACCAATGGTCAAGCCGTGGATTGCGCCGTGGATTGCGCAAGGACTGCGGCTTCGGTAGAGTACGCCGAATATCGGGAGGCGGAATGATGAACGGAAAGACGTGGATGCTGATCGTCGCACTTCTGGGTTTGACCTGGTCGTGGGCGAACGCGGCGACGGACCCAGACGAGGCGATTAACATTTCTGTGTACGAGCAGGCCCGGGACAGCGTGGTCAACATCACGAACGTGGCCGTTGATTACGACATATTCTTCACGCCCTACGCGAGCGCTTCCACCGGCTCCGGCGTGGTGCTCGACACCGATGGGCACATCGCCACCAACCACCACGTGGTGAACAATGCCGCGCGGCTGGAGGTGACGTTGTCCGACCAGAGCAAATGGCCCGCCGAGGTGGTGGGGAAGGATGCGGCCACGGATCTGGCCGTGATCAAGATCAAGGCGCCGGCCGCGAAGCTGCGACCGGTTCGCTTCGGAGAGTCCTCGGGGCTCAAAGTCGGCCAGAAGGTGCTGGCCATCGGCAATCCCTTCGGCCTCGAACAGAGCATGACAACCGGCATCATCAGCTCGATTCGGCGGTACTTGAAGCTCTCGCAAGTCGAGATGGAGAACGTCATTCAAACCGACGCGGCCATCAACCCCGGAAACTCCGGGGGACCGCTGTTGGACAGCGACGGGCGCATGATCGGGATCAACACCGCGATTTTTTCCCCTTCCGGGGGCAACGTGGGCATCGGCTTCGCCGTGCCCGTGGACACGGTCAAGCGCGTGGTCAGTGAGCTGCGGGACAAGGGATACGTGGCCTACGCGTGGTTGGGCGTCGAGATGCAGACGTTGATCCCCCGCTACGCCGAGGCCTTGGATCTGCCCGTGGACCGCGGCGTGCTGGTGGGGCGTCTCGTCCGCAACGGACCCGCGCACCGCGCAGGCATCCGAGGGGGCGCGGACCGGGTGATCGTCGGCAACACGCGCCTGGTGGTGGGCGGCGACATTATTGTCGAGTCCGACGGACAAGTAATTGGTTCGGCTGAAGAGCTGCAACGCTTGCTGCGGAACAAGAAGCCGGGCGACAAGATGCGATTGACAGTCGTACGCGACAGCCGGCACGTGGCAGTGTCGATCACGCTCGGCGAACGACCACGGGAGTGATAGAGGCTAAGAGCTAAGACGAGGGGGAGAAGGGAACGGGGACGAGTGGGCGACGGGGAGAGGGGGAGAGGGAGAGAAAGGTCAAGGAGCCGCGTCGATGGCGGCCATCACGCGGAGCAGCGCCTCGCGTCCCGCGTCCGGTGCGGACACGACGCTCAGCACGAGGTGTGTTGGGTCCAGGTCGTAAAAGAACCCGGGATGCACGAGGCAGCCGGTGGTGCGCAGAATGTGTAGGGCCAGCGTCTCGTCGTCCCAGGCGGTGTTGACGCGCAGCGCCGCGTAAAATCCCCCGGCCGGCGGGATCACTGACGCCCGGGCCGACCGGGTGATGATGCCCAGGTACTCATCCCGCCGCGCAGCGATTTCCTTCCGATATTGATCCGTAAAGGTCCGGCTGTCCGAGAGTATCCGTGGCACCGCGGCCTGGACGATTTCGTTGACGGGAAGAAACGCGTCGGAGATTCGCTCAAACGCCGCCAGGACCCGTGTGACCGCCGGGGCTTCTCCGCTAAGGGCCATCCATCCGAGCTTCATCCCCGGTAAGGCCATCGCCTTCGAAAATCCGTTGAGGGTGACGACCAGCGGTGCCCGCGTGACCGCGGGTCTGGGCAGTCGATCAAGCCCGAACAGGAATTCTCCGAACACCTCGTCCGCGATGATCGGCAGCTCGCGATCCGCGGCAACCGCGGCAATGGCTTCGATCTCCTCGGCCGAGGCCACGGCGCCGGTGGGGTTGTGCGGCGAGATGAGGATGATCGCGCGCGTGCGGTCGGTCATCGCCGCGATGAGGCTGTCCACGTCGACGGCCCAGCCGCGCGCTTCGTCGAGCCGGTACGAGGTCATCCGTACGCGGGCCAGGTTCGCCAGCTCGTCGAAGAGGGGGTACGATGGCCGCGGCGCGAGCACCTCGTTGCTCGGATCGCAGAACACCGAGAAGGCGTACCAGTACGCCAGGCTGGTACCGGGCGTGAGCACGATCTGCGCGGCCGGCACGTCGACTCCGTGGCCGCGGTAGTAGCCGCTGATCGCCTCTCGGGCCGGGAGTTGGCCGAGGGGATTCGGCTGGTAACGCTGCGCGCGTCGTACCGCATCCGAGAGGATGTCGTGCAGCAGGTCCGGCGGAAAAACGATCCCCTGCTCCGTGACGTTGCCCGACACGAGGTCAATGACAGGCAGGCCCTGGCTGAGACGCTGATCCCTCTCGCGGTAGAGGGTGTTGGTCTGGGCGGGAAAGGTCGAGGCGAGGTGAGAGAACCGAACCACCACGCTCAGTCGTAGAAGTTGCGGGCCCACGCGTGGGGCTTCACGCGTTCGAACAACTCGGGGGGGAACGCCGGACCCGCCGCGTAGCGGGCGTTGTCCGCCACGTGTTCGGTGCGCCGCATCCCGGGGATGACCGTGGCGACCGACGGCTCGCTCAGAATTCGGTGGCTCAAGACGTACTGCAACGCGGCGTGGGCCAGGATTTCGTACCCGTCGCCGACCACGGCTTTGAGCGCCTCGGCGCGTCGTACGGTTTCAGCGAGCCGCTCGCCTTTGAAGTACTCGCGGCGCCAGTCGTTGCGGCCAAACGTGGTGTCGGACCGCAGCGTCCCGGTCAGCCCCCCTTCGTCGAACGGGCACCGGGCGATGATGCCGATGTGGTGTTCCTGGGCCAGGGGCAGGAGGCGCACCGCGGGGCTCTGATCGAACAGGTTGAAGATCACCTGGATCGTGTCCACCCAACCCGAGCGGACCAATTCCAAGGCCGCGTCCGGCTCGTGGTCGTTGATGGACACGCCGAGGTAGCGGATCTTGCCCGCGAGTTGAAGGTCGCGCAGGGTCTCGATCCACTCGGTCTCTTTCAGCCAGCGCGGGGACCACACGTGCAGTTGCTGCAAGTCGATGAAATCGCTGTCCAGGTGACGCAGGCTCTGCTCGGTGCACTTGATGATCCAATCTTTCGGAAAGGCCTCCCGGATCGGCGTTTCGTGTTTGGCGGGCCACTCCAGATTTTTCGGGGGGATTTTGGTGGCGATGGTCACTTTGCGGCGCACGCCGTGTGCCTTTACGGCCTGAGCCACCAGGCGTTCGCTTCGCCCATCTCCGTACGCCAACGCGGTGTCGAAGAACGTGACGCCCAGTTGCAGGGCTTTCTTGAGGGCGGCCGTCGAGGTCTTGTCGTCGGCCCGCCCCCACGCTCCGCCGCCGATGCCCCATGCCCCGAACCCCAGCTCGGACACGGTGAGCTCGGTACGGCCCAGCGTTCGCGTCTTGACCGGCTTCATGCCTCGCCTCCGCCACGCGCGGCGGGAGCATAACAAGGCCGCGAGGCGCCGGTCAACGGCTGCAATTTTCTGCAATTTTCTGTGCAGCAATTTTCTTGCCAGGGCTCGAGCGGACGGTATCAGCACCTTCACTTGCGACTACACCGGGGGACGTGATCCAAGGACCTTCTCGTGCAGCGATTCGACCGACACCGGAACCTGGCGCATATTCCGGCTGTGAGTCGGCTGGTAGAGCGCGACGCGCTATGGTAGCATGCGGTCCATGGCGAAGGTTCAGGTCTATACCAGCGATTACTGTTACTACTGCCGCGTCGCCAAATCCCTGCTCGACGACGCGAAGATCCCGTACGAGGAGATCAACATTTCGCGGACTCCGGAGATGCGCGACGTGCTGGTCCAGAAGACCGGCGAGTGGACTGTGCCGCAAGTCTTCGTGGACGGGGAATACATCGGGCAGGACGACGAGTTGCGCGAGTGGATCAAATCCGGCCGCCTGAGAGCCTGTCCATGAACCTGCATGCCCGGGTGCCAATGAGCCGAAGGCATCCTTGCAGGTGGCGAAGCAAAGGCCATCTGCTGCGTTGTCGGTCTTTAGGTTCCACGGCCGCCTCACCGTCTCGGCGGCGCTCGTGGCTTGGCGCCACTTCTTCGTGGCGCCACTCGCCTCACGTACGACCCAGTACGCTGCGCTCCTGGTCTCGCTCCGCCTTGCATCTGGCGCTTTCCTGGACAGGCTCCGCTTTCGCGGTTAGTCGGACAGGCTCCTGACGTGACGCTCGAGCGAACCAGTCTATTCCACACGCCGCCCATCGAGGTCGAGACCGGTCGCGAGCCTTCAGCAGCCGTGATCTGGCTGCACGGCCTCGGCGCGGACGGACACGACTTCGAGCCCATCGTGCCCGAGCTGCGTCTGCCCGGCGCGCTAGCCGTGCGGTTCATCTTCCCGCACGCCCCGCACCGGCCCGTGAGCATCAACAACGGCTACGTGATGCGCGCGTGGTACGACATCCGCACCGCGGAGTTCGTGCAGCGGGAAGACGAGGCCGGCATCCGCGACTCGGAGAAAACCGTCCGGGACCTGATCGCGCGCGAACACGCCCGCGGGATTCCGTCGCCGCGGATCGTGCTCGCGGGGTTCTCGCAGGGCGGGGCCATTGCGCTGCACACCGGGGTGCGGTATCCCGAACGCCTCGCCGGGATCATGGCGCTTTCCACCTATTTGCCGTTGGTCGAGTCGTTCGCGACCGAGGCGCACCCCGCCGGTCACGCCGTTCCCATCTTCATGGCCCACGGCACCGAGGACCCCATCATCCCCCTTGAACGCGGCCGGCAGTCCGCCGAGTTGCTCAAACGCGGCGGGGCCGACGTCCAGTGGCGGACCTACGAGATGGGACACTCGGTCTGCATCGAAGAAATCGGCGACATCGCGACCTGGCTGGTCGGCACGCTCACCGGACGTTAGCTACATCCACGCGTCGCCGGGTTTGAGCCCCCGACGGGCGGCCATTTCCCGACCGACCACGGCAATCGTGCCCTGGTCCAAGGTTCCGCCCGCAAGGGGAAACACGTCGTGGTCTTCGATCGCGATGTGGCGCTCATAGATCGCCCGGAGTTCCTGCAGCACGGCCACGAGACGCCGGACCTCGTTCGAAGGCAGCGACCCGTCGTCCATCCAGCGGTCGATGAGCGTATCGACCTCGACGTGCCCCCGATCAAGTACCACGTGATCCTCCACCAGCTCTTCGAGGGTCGCCAGCGCGGCGCGCACCCGCCTATCACGCGACGCGCGCATCCGGGGAAAGAGCGAGCGCTCTTCGTCCTCCTTGTGCAGCGGTGCTGCTTCGCGGAAATACCGCCCCGCGGCGACCAACGCGTCGCGCTGTTCGCCGGTCAACGCCCCACCCCGCGCCTGGGCCGTGACCGTGATCAACAGGCCGAGAAAGTGCTCGATCCGGCGGTGGCAATCGCTGAGCAGCCCCAACGGGTCCGCGAACGAGCTTCCCGGTTTTTTGCCGATGGTGATGGGCACGGTCGACCTCCAGGACGAGCGGACTCCCTGCGATTCGCATTGTAACAGGGAGCGGGAAGGGGTGGAAGCGGACTTGACACGGCATCGCCGGAATCCGCACAATTCGGACGGGACGAGCGCGGACGTCCCGCCCTTCCCTCTCCGCGATTCGAGACCCTCATCCTGCGAGGGGTTATGACCACACGAACGGATCCTGAAGCGGGCCGCCGGGCATCGCTTGACGAGCAGATCGACCGGTTCCGCGCTCAGCTCGAACGCCTGGAACCGTTGCTGAGCGCTCCGACCTCCTCGTCGGTGCTGGTGGAGTTCGATGCCGCCACGGAACGGGTGATCGCCGAAGCCTTCGGCAGCACGTCGGACAAGCTGGACACGTACTACTACGCGCAGCTCGGGGAAGCCGCGAGCATGCTCAATCTCCAGGAGGAAGCCCCGGAGGGGAGTCGTGACGATCTCGGCCGCGAAAGCCTGCGGCAACGCCGTCGGGTGCTCGAAAGCTGCGTCTGGGAGCTCGAAGCCAAACGGGCGG
Source organism: Nitrospirota bacterium (assembly GCA_040757335.1). Classification (NCBI taxonomy): domain Bacteria; kingdom Pseudomonadati; phylum Nitrospirota; species Nitrospirota bacterium. Next base: position 167,989 of record JBFLXB010000003.1, read on the forward strand.
CCAGCGCCAAGAAACAACGCCCGTTCCCGGAGGTTGCCGCGCGGGTCTCCGAGTACATGACCCGGCAGGTTCGAGATATCCGCGCAGACGCGACGTTAAGAGACGCGGGAGTCCGCATGGAGGAATACCAGGTCGCGTGCCTGCTCGTGGAGGACCATCAGCGCTACGTGGGGACGATCACCGATGCGATGCTCAGCCAGGGCGTTGTGGTTCGGGGACTGGACCCTGCGACCACGCCGGTGAGGCGTTGTATGGACGAGACGATCATTTCGATCGACGCCCGCGAGCCCATTGTCGAGGCGGTCAAACTCATGAAGGACCGCGGCGTTCGGCATCTGGCGGTGACCGAGGACGACACGATCGTGGGCGTGCTCTCGGTGTCTGATCTACTCCGATACTATTCAGGCGTGTAACCGCCTTCGCGCCCGTACACGAGCCAGACGTAGTACTCAGCTCCTAGTAGCTCCAGACCCCAATGGTTCATGGTATCCCTCCATTTCCAGCCGGGGCCGCCCGATTGACACCGAGCGGCCCCGGTCGGGCTCCGATCAGGCGAGGTCGAAGCGATCAAGGTTCATCACCTTGTTCCAGGCCGCCACAAAGTCATGGACAAACTTCGCCTGCGCGTCCGAGCTTCCGTAGACTTCAGCCAGGGCCCGGAGCTGGGAATTTGAACCGAAGACGAGATCGACACGCGTGCCGGTCCACTTGATCGTGCCCGTTGCGCGGTCGCGCCCTTCAAACACGTCGGCGTCTTTCGAGACCGCCGTCCACTCCGTGCCCATGTCGAGCAGGTTCACGAAGAAGTCGTTGGTCAGCGCCTCCGGCCGCTTGGTGAAGACACCGTGGGGTGTCTGGCCGACGTTGGTATTCAGGACACGCATGCCGCCAATGAGCACCGTCATCTCAGGTGCCGTCAGCGTCAGCAATTGGGCCCGATCGACCAGCAGCTCCTCGGCCGATACGGAGAACCTGGTCTTCAGGTAGTTGCGGAAGCCGTCGGCGACCGGTTCGAGCACGGCGAAGGAGGCCGCATCGGTGTGCTCCGGCAAGGCGTCCATGCGTCCCGGCGCGAAGGGAACCGTGACATGGTGGCCGGCATTCTTCGCCGCTTGCTCGACGCCTGCGCAGCCGGCCAGGACGATCAGGTCGGCCAGCGAGACCTTCTTGCCGCCGGTCTGCGCGCGGTTGAACGCGCTCTGGATGCCCTCCAGGGTCTTGAGCACCTTCGCCAGTTGAGCAGGCTGATTGACCTCCCAATCCGTCTGCGGGGCGAGACGAATACGGGCGCCGTTCGCGCCGCCGCGCTTGTCGGAGCCGCGGAATGTGGACGCCGACGCCCAGGCGGTCGAGACGAGTTGCGCGACCGACAGGCCTGAAGCCAGCGCCGCGTCCTTGAGGGCGGCAATGTCCTTCTCATCAATGAGCTGGTGATTGCGCGCGGGGATGGGGTCTTGCCAGATCAGCTCTTCGGCGGGAACCTCAGGGCCGAGATAGCGTGAGCGCGGCCCCATGTCGCGGTGCGTCAACTTGAACCAGGCCCGGGCGAAGGCGTCGGCGAACTGGTCCGGGTTCTCCATGAACCGCCGCGAAATCTTTTCGTACGCAGGGTCGAAACGCAGGGAGAGGTCCGTGGTCAGCATGGAAGGCGCGATGCGCTTGGACGGGTCGTGGGCATGCGGCACGGTACCGGCGCCTGCGCCCCCCTTCGGCCGCCACTGATGCGCGCCGGCCGGACTCTTGGTCAGCTCCCATTCGTAGCCGAACAGGTTTTGGAAGAAGTTGTCGCTCCACTTCGTAGGCGTGGTGGTCCAGGTGACTTCCAGGCCGCTGGTGATCGTGTCGCCGCCTTTGCCCGTGCCAAGGCTGCTCTTCCAGCCCAGGCCTTGCTCCTCGATGCCGGCTGCTTCGGGCTCCGGACCCACATGGGAGGCAGGGCCCGAACCGTGGGCCTTGCCGAAGGTGTGGCCGCCCGCAATCAGCGCGACGGTCTCTTCGTCATTCATCGCCATGCGGGCAAACGTCTCGCGGATATCCCTGGCCGCGGCGATCGGATCCGGGTTGCCGTTGGGGCCCTCCGGGTTGACGTAGATCAAGCCCATCTGCACGGCCGCGAGCGGATGTTCGAGGTCCCGGTCGCCGGAGTAGCGCTTGTCATCCAGCCACTTGTCCTCAGAGCCCCAGTAGACGTCTCTTTCCGGTTCCCAGACGTCCCCACGACCGCCGGCGAAGCCGAAGGTCTTGAAGCCCATCGACTCCAGGGCCACGTTGCCGGCGAGGATCATCAGGTCGGCCCAGGAAATTTTCCGGCCGTACTTCTGTTTGATCGGCCAAAGCAGCCGGCGCGCCTTGTCGAGGTTCGCGTTGTCGGGCCAACTGTTGAGAGGCGCGAAGCGCTGCTGACCGGCGCCGGCGCCGCCGCGGCCGTCACCGGTGCGGTACGTGCCGGCGCTGTGCCATGCCATGCGAATAAACAAGGGCCCGTAGTGGCCGAAGTCCGCCGGCCACCAGTCCTGCGAGTTGGTCATCAGTTCGCGGAGGTCTTTCTTCACGGCCTCCAGGTCGAGACTCTCGAACTCCTTGGCGTAGCTGAACTCCTCGCCCATCGGATTGGACTTGGAGGAATGCTGGTGGAGGATATCGAGCTTCAACTGGTTGGGCCACCAGTCTCGATTCGTCGTGCCGCCGCCGGCGGTGTGATGGAACGGGCACTTTGCTTCGGTTGACATGTGTTCTCTCCTTTACGCTACGTTGGGTTTGTACGGCTGACGACCACGCTCATCGTGTGCCTACTATGGCGGAATCCTCATGAAAGGTCCAAGACATCGTTTCAATAAATGTGATAGTCTATGGCTATGAACTTGGAGTCCCATCCCTATACCTTGCGGCAACTCCAATACGCGGTGGCCGTGGCGGATACGCTGAGTTTCCGCAAAGCCGCGGAGCTCTGTCATGTTTCTCAGCCGTCGCTGAGCGCGCAACTCGCTCAACTCGAATCCGCCCTGGGCGTTCGCCTGTTCGAGCGCAATCGCAAACGCGTGTTGCCAACTGAAGCGGGGAGAGAACTGGTCAGGCGCGCCCGGCAGATCCTGATTGAATCGGACGACCTCGTCGTGGCGGCCAAGCAACTGGGCGATCCCCTGACCGGCACCCTGCGCATGGGCGTGATCCCGACCATCTCGCCGTACCTGCTGCCGCGCATCACACCCGTGCTGCGGGAGCGTTATCCGAAGCTGACGATCAACTGGGTGGAAGACAAGACCGATGTGCTGTTACGCAGTCTGGATTCGGGGAAACTGGATGCGGTGCTCCTCGCGCTGGAAGCCGACATTGGCGATGTGGAGCGGGAAATCGTGGCCCGCGATCCCTTTGTGCTGGCCACGCCTCCCGGTCACCCACTCGGCGCCACGGCTTCACCGGCCGAACCAGGAGACCTGCAAGGGACGAGTGTCCTGCTTCTGGACGATGGGCATTGCTTTCGCGATCAGGCGCTTGCGGTCTGTTCGAGCGCCAAAGCCCGCGAACTCGAATTCCGCGCAACCAGCCTGTCCACGCTGGCCCAAATGGTGGCGGGTGGTGGGGGCGTGACGCTCTTGCCCGCTCTCGCGGTGCCGACGGAGGCCGGACGAGCCGGGCTGACCGTGCGCCCGTTCGCCGAGCCCGCGCCGAGTCGAACCATTGCGCTGGCGTGGAGACGGACTTCTCCCCTCGGGGAGGCGCTCAAACGGCTTGCCGCAACGATTCGGGAGGCGTACCCGACCATTGAGAAACACGCGGCGAGGCAGCCGGCTCATCGTAAGCCGGCAGGGGGCCGCTGGAAACGTAGCTGAACTAGCAGGGTGCTGAAAAAGTCCTATGATTGAGAGTCCCACCCTGGTATACTGGCGCCGTCCCTTCGGAGGAGCGCCCATGCGTGGCAGCCAGGAGCCCCAGAGCGGGTTGTTCAGTTACGTGGCCC